>JBBECS010000002.1:33414-181686 GCA_040881685.1 Acidimicrobiia bacterium
AGGAGGGGAGGATGCAGGACACGAGGCTGAGCTCGCTCACGAGCACCGTCGCGCGCGGCGCGAGACCGTTCAAGCGGTTCACGATGTCGGTCTGCTCCTGGAGCACGCCCTGGAACGTCTGTCCGGGCCCGGTCGCGTCGGCCAGCTCGTCGAGCCCGTCGGCGTAGTCGCCGAGCACTCCGAGCAGCTCGTCGACGTCGGTCTCCATCTCCTCCGGCGGCGCCAGCTCGTCGAGGTTCTCCACGAGCCCCCGAAGCCGGTCGGCGACGCGGTGCACGAAGGTCGCGACTTCCTCGCCGGTGAACGACGGGTCCTGGGCCTTGCGGAACTCGTCGCTCGCGTCCTTCAGCGACGCACACTCCTGATTCGCGGTGTTGGTGAACTCGGCGATGGTCAGTCGTGCCTGGCCACCGCATGACGCGAGCGTGAAGCCGGCCACGAGCGCGCCGGCCACGGCAGAACGCGAACGCAGGGTGCCCATCGCCGCGCACGCTACCGGCTGACGCTTGCGGCGCGGCCGACCGGTAACCTCGACACCGTGCTCCCCGACTACGCAGCGCACGACGGGGCGATCGGCCTCGACTGGTACGAGACCGACCCGAACCTGCGGTTGCTGCTCGACCGTCTCCTCACCGATCGCGGTGACCGTGACTTCGCCGAGGAGCACGTCGCGCTGTATGGCGCGCTGTGCGGCGGACCGTTGGCGGGACGCGCCGAGGTGTCCGACCAGCACGGCCCGGTGCTGCGCCGCTACGACGAGTGGGGCGTGGAGGTCGACGAGATCGAGCTTCACCCCGGTTGGGTCGAGAGCAAGGCCGACCTCGTGCGCGCCGGCTTCACCGGGCTCGCGCACCACGTCGACCGGCCCGTCCCCGCGGTTGTCACGGCAGCGATGTGTTACCTGGTGAGCCAGGCCGAGACCGCGATCTATTGCGGTCTCGGCATGACCGCGGGTGCCGCCGACATCGTCGAGCGGTACGCGCCGACCGATGTGCGCGACGACTTCTTGCGCCGCCTCACGAGCCTCGATCCCGACGAGGCCTGGGAAGGCGGCATGTTCCTCACCGAGCGCCAAGGTGGAAGTGACGTGGGCGCGAACACCACTCGCGCCGTTCCCGACGGCGACGAGTGGCGGATCTTCGGCGAGAAGCACTTCTGCTCGAACGCCGACGCCGAGGTGTTCATCGTGCTCGCCCGACCGGAAGGTGCTCCCGAAGGCACGCGCGGCCTCGCCACGTTCATCGTCCCGAGAGTGCTCCCCGACGGCGCGCCGAACGGATTCCAGATCAAGCGGCTCAAGCCCAAGCTCGGTACGCGAGCGGTGCCAACGGCAGAGATCGAGCTCGTCGGCGCACGCGCGTGGTTGGCTTCGCAGCGAGCGAACGACCGCGAGGCGGGTAACCCGACTCGCAGTGAGCGAGCGAATGAAGGTGGCCTCAATCGGATGATGGAGATGGTCAACGGCAGCCGCTTCGGGGTGGCGCTGATGGGGCTCGGCATCCACCGCCGGTCCTTCCTGGAGGCCGCGATCTACGCCGCACACCGTCATCAGTGGGGCCAGCGCATCGACTCGTACCCAATGGTGCGCGAGACCCTCGTCGACCTGCTCGTCGAGCTCGAGGCCGGGATGGCGCTCACCTTCGAGTGCGCCACGGCTGCACGCACGACCGCCGAAGCCGACGAGGGGCGCCTGCTCCGGCGCATCCTCGTGCCGATAGCCAAGGTGCGCGCGACGCGCGAGGCCCTGAACGCGGCGAGTCAGGCGCTCGAGGTCTTCGGCGGTAACGGCTACATGGAGGACTGGCCGATGGCGCGCCAGCTGCGCGACGCGCAATGCCACACGATCTGGGAGGGGACAGAGAACATCTGCTGCCTCGACGTGCGGCGCGCGATCCGCGGCGACGACGCGCACGAGGCCCTCCTCGCCCGAGTCACGCGCGCGCTCGACGGCGCAGGCACCGACGCGGTGCTGGCACCGGTGGTCGACGCGGTCGCGACGACGCTCGGCGACGCCAAGGAGGCGTTGGCGAGGTTCTCGGTGGCCGAGGACGACGTGCAGCTCCTCAACGCCAAGCGCGTCACCCACCTCCTCGCCGACCTCGCCGAAGGTGCGCTCCTGCTCGACGAGGCCACGTGGCAGCTCGCCCGCGACGGCGACGCCCGCAAGGCAGTCGTGGCGCGACGGTTCGCACGCCGCCTCGTTCCCACCCGCGCGCGCGGGCTCCTCGACGACGACCGAACCGTGCTCGAGCACTTCGAGCCGATCGTGCGGTACGGCGCGATCGATCCCGCGGCTGCCTGAGTTGGCACTCACACCCACCGCGGTGTGGAACGTCTCGCCAGAGCTCGTGCTCGCGCTCGACGAGCACCTCGGAGCCCCGGTCGACAGCTACGTGAACGGCACCCAGACCTGGCTCACCGATAGTCATCCGGGTGGCGTCACGCTCGAATGGCGCCTCCATCCGGTGCCCCGCTACGAGCAACCGGCCGGTTGCTCGATCTACGACGTCTGGGACGCCGTCGTGAGCGGGATCGTCTCCGGAAGCGGCACCGAGCACTTGCCGATCGGAACCGAGCTCCGAGCCCTCTCCTCGATCTGGGAGGGGCTCGAGTGCTTCCCGGCGTACGGTGACGAGGTGGAGCCGCCGATCCTCGCCGGGACCGCCCGCGATGCGCTCGGGATCGCGCCCGACGCATCCGGCCTGGTCGACCACGAGCGCATCGGTGACGCGTGGGAGCGCGAGCCGGGCGCGGTGTCGATCATGGGCCTGCTCCTCGACGATCTCCAGGCGGACTGATGGACCGAGCCGCGCTCGCACGCGCGATCTACGAACGTGCGCACCTGACGGGTGAGTTCACGCTGCGGTCGGGGACCGTGAGCAACGAGTACTTCGACAAGTACCTGTTCGAGGGCGATCCCGAACTGCTCCGAGACATCGCCGAGCTGCTCGCGGCGCTCGTGCCCGACGGTACCGACGCGCTCGCCGGCCTCGAGCTCGGCGGTGTACCGCTCGCGACCGCGCTCTCGCATCGCACGGGGTTGCCGACTCGATTCGTCCGCAAGGAGGCCAAGACCTACGGCACCTGCCGCCTCGCCGAAGGCGGCGAGATCGACGGTCAGCACCTCACCGTCATCGAAGATGTCGTGACGTCAGGTGGTCAGGTGGTGGCGTCGTGCGGCGACCTCCGCGACCAGGGCGCGCTCGTCGACACGGCGCTGTGCGTGATCGACCGCGAAGCTGGCGGCACCGAGGCCCTCGCCCACATCGGCGTCGAGCTCCGCTCGCTGTTCACGATGAGCGACTTGCTTCCCTAGGCACCATCCTCGCCACCGCGCCACGGCGGAGTTCTCGGCAGGTCGAAGTCGACGGGGCGTTGTTCGCCTTCGATCGCGGCAAACGCCGTCTCGACCCAACGGGCGCCGCCCGCGAGTGGCCACGGCAGCGCGTCGCGCGCGAAGAATCCAACGTCCCGGGTCTCGAGCGGGTGGCCTTCCAGCGTGCCGCCGAGCACGCGGCAGTGAAAGACGAGCGAGTACAGGGGCAGGCGCGCGAAGCCGAGGCGGAGACCGTCGAACACCGCGATGAGTGACACCGGCTCCACCTCGATGCCGGTCTCCTCGTACACCTCTTTGATGGCTACTTCCGACGGCGAGTATCCGACGTCGGCCCAACCCACCGGGTAGAGCCAAACACCCGAGTCAGCGCGCTGGGTGAGCAGGATCTCGTTGTTGTCGTTGCCAACCACTGCGGCGACGGCGACCTTCGGCGTCACGTACCCAGCGACGCCTTCGCCGACGGTCGCAAGCCATTCCTCGAACAGCGCGTCGGCCTCGGCCTCCTCGAGCGCGGCCGACCGGATGTCGGCGGCGACCTTGAGCACCTCCTCGAAGCGCTCCTTCTCGTAGAGGCTCTGCGTGAAGCCCAGTCCCGTGCGGGCGATCCCGGCCAAGGACTCGGCCCAGCGCAACAGATCGATAGCCGAGATTTGGTGCTCGTCACTCATCGTGCCCGACCCTATCGAGCGTCAGGCGATGAGAGAGTCGGCGGTAAGCCGCGCCACGATGGTGGCCCGTAGGCGATCGAGCGCGAGTGGCTCGGTGAGCTTCGCCCCCTGCGCGTCCTGCACGTAGAAGACGTCAACGACGCGATCACCGAGCGTGGACACGAGCGCGGCGTTCACGTCGATCTCCAAGTCGGCGAACACCGCGGCGAGCCGGGCGAGCAGGCCCACGTCGTCGGGAGCGTGGACCTCGCACACCGTCGCGGCGCTCGAAGCATCGAGATCGAAGCTGACGCGTACTGCCTCGTCGCGGATCTGTTCTCGTCGGTATCGGCGGATGCGCTCATCGAGCCTGCGGCGCACCGGGAGCGTCCCCGCGATCGCCGCCGCCACATCGGCCTCGATCGCGTTTCGTCCCTCAGCATCCAGACGCCCGAAGGTGTCGACGCCTCGGTAGACCTCGAGCGCCATGCCTGACTCGTCGCCGTAGGCGGACGCGCCGCGGATGTCGAAGCCGTGCAGGGCGAGCACCGCAGTCACGGTCGCGAGGAGCCCGGTGCGGTCCGGCGCGACGACGGTGCACTCCACGAGGCCGTCGTCACGGTCGTCCCAGGTGACCGCGAGCTGCTTGCGCGCGAGCGCATCCCGGTGACTTTCGAGCGCGGCGATCCGCTCGTCGCTGAGGCCGGGACCGACCACACCGCGTTCGAGCAGCGCATCGGCCTCGAGGAAGAGCTGGCGCACCAACGCGGCCTTCCCGGTGCTCCACGCGGCCGGCCCGGTGGCACGCGAATCGCCCACGGTCAACGCGTAGAGCAGGTCGAGGCGCTCGGTGTCGCGCACGGCGCGACCGAAGCGCACGATCGTCTTCTCCTCGGCCAGGTCGCGCCGCGTCGCGGTGTCAGCCAGGAGCAAGTGGTTGCGCACGAGCCACTCG
The DNA here is from genome assembly GCA_040881685.1 of Acidimicrobiia bacterium. Lineage (NCBI taxonomy): Bacteria > Bacillati > Actinomycetota > Acidimicrobiia > Acidimicrobiia bacterium. Next base: position 38,354 of record JBBECS010000002.1, read on the forward strand.
ACGACATCGACGCCGTGCGGGTCGAGCCCCATGCGCTCGGTGATCTCACGGGCCGCCCGCGCACCCGTGACCGAGTGATCGTCGCCCGTGATCCCCTTCCCGATGTCGTGCAGCAGGGCACCGAGCAGCAACAGGTCGGGCCGGGAGCGCCGCGCCGCGTCACCGTCGAAGCCACGCTCCTCCATAAGGCCGGCACACTCCGCTACGCACTCGAGCAGGTGCCGGTCGACGGTGAACCGGTGGTACGCATTTCGCTGCGGACGTGCCTGCACGCACGACCACTCCGGAACGAGCGCGACGAGCGCACCCACCTGGTCGAGCGCCTCCACCACCGGGATCGCCGCGTGCCCAGTGCGGAAGAGCGCGATGAGCTCGGCGCGTGCGTCGTCGTCCCATGTCGTCGCATCGAGAGCGCGCAACCGTTCGAGTGAAGCTCGTTCGAGGGGCAGCATGAGACGAGCCGCGGTCGCCGCGAGACGCAGACACGTGGCCGGGGTGACGCTGGCGTCGGGCGACAGTCCGAGCACTCCTTCATGCGCCTCGATCCCGACCGCGAGCGCACGGTGTCGGAGCAGACGCCGTCGCGGTTTGCGCAGTCGACGCCACACCTCGCTGGTCACCCAGGTGACAGCACGGCTCGCGGCAGCCAGATCGCGTACGAGGGCGTCGGCGTCGGAGACCCCCAGAGCGCGGGCAACCGCGTCCTGCTCCTGGAGGCTCAGCACGTCGGACCGGCCGCTGGTGACGCGGTGCAGCTCGACGCGCGCGTCGAGGAGCCGCTCGCGGGCGGCATCGAGCATCGCGGGGTCACTGGACTGGAGGAAGCCGCCGCTGACCAGCGCATCCACTCCGCCGGGCTCACCGAGGGTCCACCCCGCCCACGTGAGCGCCTGGAGGTCGCGCAAGCCGCCGGCACCTTCCTTGAGGTTGGGCTCGAGCATCTCCGCGATCGGTCCAGGGCGATCGTGGCGCGCCTCCGCGGCATCGGCGAGCTTCGCGATCACCGACGTACATCGCTTGCGAGCCAGCTCTCGGGCGCGTTGCACGACCTCGCGGGCGAGGTCGTGGTCGCCGTGAACGATGCGGAGGTCGAGCAGGCCAGTCAGCGTGTCGACATCGTCGCGAGCGAGTACGAGCGCCTCTTTCGGCGTGCGCAGCGCGTGCCCGAGCACGAACCCCGCGTCCCACAGCGGGTACCACAGCGCTTCGGCCGCCGCGGCTGCGAGCCTGCCGCGCGCGGTGCCGTCGTGAACGAGCATGAGGTCGACGTCGGAGCCTGGACACAGCTCGCGTCGCGCGTACGAGCCGAGAGCAACGACAGCCCAGCGGCCGGGAAGATCGACGTCCGTTGCCGCCCCACGACAGGCCTCGTCGATGGATTCGGCCAGCGAGCGCCCGAACGCGCTGCCGCGCAGACCCGGGTCAGCTACGGCCCGGGTCTGCGCGTCACGCAGCGCAACGCTCCTCTTCCCGCTCATGGCACCGGCATGATGGCTCGCTTGCTGCGAGCCGGGGTACCCGGCCCGCGGGCGCACGCTCGCGGGGCCGGGAAGCCCGCCACACAACTAGAGCGCGTCGCTTCCCGCTTCTCCTGTGCGGATGCGCACGACCGATTCGACCGGCACGACCCACACCTTGCCATCACCGATCTTGCCGGTGCGGGCCGTTTCGACGAGCTTGTCGGTGACGCGCTGGACGTCGCCGTCGTCGACCAGGATCTCGATCCGTACCTTGGGGACGAAGTCGATGGTGTACTCGGCGCCGCGGTACACCTCCGTGTGACCACGTTGGCGTCCGAAGCCCTGGACGTCGGACACGGTGATGCCCTGGACCCCGAGGTCCTTGAGCGCGTCCTTCACGTCGTCGAGCTTGAACGGCTTGATGATGCCGACAATGAGCTTCATGTGATCGATTCTCCCGTTCAGACTCGGTCGAGGGCGTAGCCGGTCTCGGAGTGCTGCGTGAGGTCGAGCCCTGTGTCCTCATCCTCCTCGGAGACACGGATCCCCTTGGGCAGCACCTTCTTGAGCACCAGCAGGATGGCAGCCGTGATTGCGAACGACCACACCAACGTGGCACCGACCGCCAGCAGCTGCTTCCCGAGCAGGTCGAAGCTCCCTGACTCGACGAGTCCGTCCGTGCCCGCGGAGTTGTACGCGGTGTCCGCGAACACGCCGACGAGGAGTGAGCCGATCAGACCGCCGACGAGGTGCACTCCCACCACGTCGAGCGAGTCGTCGTAGCCGAACTTGTTCTTCAACCCGACGGCGAGCGCACAGACGGCACCGGCGATGAGGCCGATGTACACCGGCGACATCCCACCGACGAAACCGGCGCACGGCGTGATCGCCACGAGTCCGGCCACCAAGCCAGACGCCGCGCCCAGCGTCGTGGCGTGACCGCCGCGAATCCGCTCGACGAGGAGCCAGCTGCAGAGGGCTGCCGCCGCGGCCAGGTGCGTGTTCACGAGCGCGGTGGCTGCGAGCTCGCTCCCAGCGAGCGCGGAGCCGGCGTTGAACCCGTACCAACCGAACCACAGGATGCCCGCGCCGATGAGCGTGAGCGGCAGGTTGTGCGGCGGCATCGGGTGCGATGGCCAACCCTTGCGCTTCCCGAGCACCAGGACGGCGGCAAGCGCCGCGATACCGGCGTTGATGTGGACCACGGTCCCACCGGCGAAGTCGAGCGCACCCTCCTTGAAGAGCCAGCCCGACGGCGAGAACACCCAGTGCGCGATCGGCGCGTAGACCAGCACGAGCCAGATCGGCACGAACCAGGCCCACGCGGCCCACCGCACGCGGTCGGTGATCGCGCCGGTGATCAGCGCCGGAGTGATGATCGCGAACATGAGCTGGAACGCCATGAAGGCGAACGGCGGGATGGTCAATCCTTCGAGCCCGGTCGCGGGTGTGTGCAACGCGCCGCTCATCCAACCGAGGTCCAAGTTGCCGATGAGGTCGCCGTCCCCGCTGAACGCCAGTGAGTACACCCCCGCGGCCCACAGCACGCTCACGATGCCCATGCACCAGAAGTTGTTCATGAGCATGGCGAGCACGTTCTTCGTGCGCACCATGCCGCCGTAGAACAGGGCCAGGCCCGGCGTCATGAACAAGACCAAAGCCGCCGACGTCAGGACCCAGGCGGTATCGCCCGTGTTGAAATCCACACCCTCCCCTTCCACCATCGTCCAGTGCGCGACCGGACACGTTCACGTCAGGTTCGGCAGCAGCATCACCGGGCGCTGTTTCCCGAAGGTCGCGACAATGTTTCGGGAAGGTGAACGGGCGCGGGTGACCCGCCTGGTGCCTTGGCCAGGACCTTCGAACCCTCGGGGCCGACGTGGTGATCGACCGGTTCGAAGTGTCAGACCTCGACGGCCGCAAGGTCGACGACGAGCGCAAGCGTGCCGCGGTGGCCGCGATCCGTGGTGGCGTGCACACCAGGATGGGGCGTTCGCACGGCCGTTGGTGGTCAGGGCGCCGCGCGCACTCGCAACACGGCCGCCTTCGCCACTCCCCAGGCGAGATGTAGCGGGGCGAGCGACTCGGCGCCAAGATCGCCCAGCGTGTGGGGCACGAGGCCGTAGACGTCATCCGGGAAGGCCCGCTCCTCGAACGCGTCGCGCACGACCGGCGGAACACCGAAGCCATCGAGCACGGCCGTCGGTTCGCGGGTCACGGTGCGAACCACCTCGAGCGGCGTGGCCGACTGCTGGGCCGGGTCGACCGCAAGCAGCGCGCGCAGGTCTTCGACGATGCGGGCCGAGGCGGCGGCTCCGGCGGCACGGGCCTCGTCGTCAGCGCGAGCTCGGTCCGCGCCGTCCAGCCCGTCCCACGCATCGAGCACACGAGTGACTTGGGCCGCGATCCAGTCGGGGATGCACGCCTCGATCCCGGCCACGATCGTCTCGCCGGTGGTGCGCAACCGCTCGAGCGCAGTGCGCTCGTCCATCACACCGGGTCCCTACGCTCCGTCGTCCCGGCCTCCGGCCACGGCTGCGCTTCGGTCGGCACTCACACCTCGAGGCCCACCCGGCGCAGCGCGTCCGCGGGCTCGAGCACGAGTCCCGTGAAGAACGGGCCGAACTCGGCGAATCGGGCGGAGACCTCGTCGAAGCGCATCTCGTAGACGATCTCCTTGAGCGCGGCCGGGTCGTCGGCCAGCAGTGTGACCCCCCACTCCCAGTCGTCGATGCCGGTCGACCCTGTGATGAGCTGCAGCACCCGCCCGGCGTACCCACGCCCGACCCGCGCGTGGCCGGCCATGAGCCGCTTGCGCTCGTCGAAGTCGAGTGCAAACCAATTGTCCGTCCCGGTCCGGCGCTTCGACATCGGATAGAAGCAGATGGCCCGCTTCGCCGGCAGCTGCGGGTGCAAGCGCTGCTCCCGGTAGTGCTCGATGCGCTCCCGCCAGACCGTGAGCCGCTCTTCGACCGCGGCGGCGTCGGAGACGCCCTCCTCCGCCGCGAGGCGGGCACGCTCGTCGTCCTCGGTGGCGCCGTACTCGGAGAGCTCGGTCAGGGACAGGTACGACCAGGTCGGGACGAGGGGCGCACGGGAAAGATCAGCCTGGAGTGCCTGGAGACGGGCCAGGTCGGGTCCGACCGCCATCACGCCGAGGTCGGCCTTGTGGCCGAGCACCGCGAACGTGAGCACCTGGTGCGTGCCGTCCACGAACGCGTCGACCGCGTCGAGCACGCGCTTGGCCCCGCCCGGCTCTTCTTCCGCCCGCCGTGCGTCCACCCGGTAGAAGAGGTGCAGCACCCCCCACCCGGCCGACGGTTCCACCGAATCCACGGGATCGAGGGTAGTCAGCCCGCCTCGACGGCCTCGACTGCGGCGAGGTGGAACGAGTAGTGACGGGCCATCACGTCGCGCACTTGCGCATCGGCCTCCCAGCCCTCGCCTTCCACGAGCAGGCGGAACATGCGACGCATGAACGCGCCCTCGACATACGCGCGCTGGATCCTCGGCGGCTCGGCTTCCACGATGTCGCGCATCATGGGCGGGCAGACGGTCACCAGCTCCTGATCGACGTCGGTGAGTACCGGATCGCGGAACTCCTGCTCGAAGTCGGAGAACCAGCCCATGACCATCTCGTCGCGGACGCGGGCATCGGCGCGGGCCGCGTCGAGATAGGCGTCACGCTCGAGGAAGCGCAGCGATGCGGCGGGGAGCACCGGCTTGTAGTCGCCCCACTTGTGCAGGACGAGCGAGCAGATCCGCCGTTCCTCGATGCCCCAGAGTCTGCCCGGCGGGCTACGTCGAGACGCGGAGCCTGATCAGACCGCTTGCCGAGCGAGGAGATCGGCGAACTCGGTGATCTGGTCAGCCGGCGGGGCTACGACTTCGACGGGGACGCCGAAGTCGAACATCTCCACATTCAGACCGTTCGCAGCGTCTGCGTGCCTTGGGCTGTGAGCGCCACCGACTCATCGCGCACACGCGAGAAAGGGCGCCCCTCGAAAGGGGCGCCCTTCTCCGCGTTCGGACCGATTTAGAAGTCCATGTCTCCCATGCCGCCGCCGGGCATGCCACCGGGCATGCCGCCGCCGGCACCCTTCTCTTCGGGCTTGTCGGCAACCACCGCCTCAGTGGTGAGGAACAGCGCCGCGATCGACGCCGCGTTCTGGAGCGCCGAGCGGGTCACCTTGGCCGCGTCGATGACGCCGGCCTTGATGAGGTCCTCGTACTCCTCGGTCGCCGCGTTCAGGCCCTCGGCGCCCTTGAGGCTCCGCACCTTCTCGACGACCACGCCACCCTCGAGACCGGCGTTGAGCGCGATCTGCTTGAGCGGCTCCTCGAGCGCACGGGCCACCATGCGGGCACCGGTCGCCTCGTCACCGTCGAGCGCCTTGGCCGCGTCGAGCACCTTGGCCTGGGCCCGCAGGAGCGCCACGCCACCGCCGGCGACAACGCCTTCCTCGACCGCAGCCTTCGTGGTCTGGACGGCGTCCTCGATGCGGTGCTTCTTCTCCTTGAGCTCGACCTCGGTGGCCGCGCCGACCTTGATGATCGCGACACCACCCGACAGCTTGGCGAGGCGCTCCTGAAGCTTCTCGCGGTCGTAGTCGGAGTCGGTGTTGTCGATCTCCTGCTTGATCTGGTTGATGCGACCCTGCACCTCTTCGTGCGAGCCGGCACCCTCCACGATCGTCGTCTCGTCCTTGGTGACGACGACCTTGCGTGCCTTGCCGAGCAGGTCGAGCCCGACGTTCTCCAGCTTCAGGCCGACCTCCTCGGAGACCACCTGGCCGCCGGTGAGGATCGCCATGTCTTCGAGCATCGCCTTGCGCCGCTCGCCGAAGCCAGGAGCCTTGATGGCCACCGACTTGAACGTGCCGCGGATCTTGTTGACGACGAGCGTGGCAAGTGCCTCGCCCTCGACGTCCTCGGCGATGATCGCCAGCGGCTTGCCGCCCTGCATGACCTTCTCGAGCACCGGCAGCAGGTCCTTCACCGCCGAGATCTTCGAGGACACGAGCAGGATGTACGCGTCGTCGAGGACGGCTTCCATCCGCTCGGGGTCGGTCACGAAGTACGGGGAGATGTAGCCCTTGTCGAAGCGCATGCCCTCGACGAGGTCGAGCTCCATCCCGAAGGTCTGGCTCTCTTCGACCGTGATGACGCCGTCGGTGCCGACCTTCTCGAGCGCCTCGGCGATCATCGAGCCGATCTCCGTGTCGGCCGCTGAGATGGCGGCGACGTTGGCGATCTGCGCGGGGTCGGTCTCGACCTTCTTCGAGTCGGCCTTGATCGACTCGACCGCGGTCGCGACCGCCGACTCGATGCCCTTCTTCAGGACCATCGGGTTGGCGCCCGCCGCGACGTTGCGCAGGCCCTCACGGACCATGGCCCACGCCAGCACGGTGGCCGTCGTGGTGCCGTCGCCGGCCACGTCGTCGGTCTTCTTGGCGACTTCCTTGACCAGCTCGGCGCCGATCTTCTCGATCGGGTCCTCGAGGTCGATTTCCTTGGCGATGGAGACACCGTCGTTGGTGATCGTGGGTGCGCCCCACTTCTTCTCGAGCACGACGTTGCGCCCCTTCGGGCCGAGCGTGACGCGCACCGCGTCGGCGAGCTTGTTCATGCCGGTCTCGAGCGAGCGACGCGCACTCTCGGCGTAGGCGATCTGCTTTGGCATCGGTTCAGCGTCCTTGGGTCGTGGGGTCCGGAAATTGGCACTCGGATGGGGTGAGTGCTAGTCGCCATGTTGGCAGTCGCGAGCCGAGAGTGCAAACCGCCCTGCTTCGGTCGCTCGCTTCGGGCCGGGATACCCGTCCCGCGGCCGCTTGCTCCCTGGCGAGCGCCTGCCAGCGCCGCACTTCATGCCATCAGTCCCCGTCGTTGCCCGGACCCCCTTCGCCCTGGGCATCGAAGCTCACGCCCAGGATCTGGAGCGCTAGCGCGCCCATGGTCGGGTCGAGCTCCCCATCCTCTACCCATCCCTCGATGTCCTGGGCCAGGTGCTCCGCGTCGCGTCCGTGCTCCGAGTCCTCGCGCAGCTCGAGGAGCCGTTCGAGCAGTTCGCTGCCCCGTTCGCCGAACGCATCGGGAGCGGCGGCGAGGAAGGCGATCAGGCCATCGACGGTGGTGGGCAGCTGGAAGGTCGTGGTCGTCACCAACGTCGGGACGGACGCCCCGAGAGGCTGGGCGACACCGGCTGCGCGTTCACCTCGTCGCAGCGGGGAGTCGCCGCGGAACATGAGGAGGCCGGCGCCGAGGCCGACCACGGCCGCGACGATGAACACGAGCAGCCCCACGCCCTTGCCCGAGCGGCGCGTAGGCGCGCGGCGGGTCGGGCGCTTCGCTGGTGCCGGGTTCGTCGCCGGCGGCGGGTTCGTCGTCGGTGCGGCGGGAAGTGTCTGCGTCGCGCCGGGGAGGGCGGTGACGATCGTGGCGTCATCGGCGGCGTGGCCCGTGCCGTTCCGCACGGACTTGAGGGCGTTGCGCATCTCGCCGGCGTCGGTGAAGCGTCGTTCAGGATCCTTCTCGAGCGCGCGCCCGATCACCTGCGAGAGGCCCGCGGGAAGGTCGGCTCGGTGGGCCTCAAGTGGAGGGACGGGGTCGTCCCGGTGCGCCAGCGCAACGGCAAGTGCCTGGTCGGCCTGGAAGGGCGGGGTGCCGGCGAGCATCTCGTAGAGCACGACGCCAACCGCGTAGAGATCCGTGCGAGGCGTCGCGTCGCGGCCTTCCACCTGTTCCGGTGACAGGTAGGCGGGGGTGCCGACGATCTCCCCGGTCGCGGTGAGTCCTGCGGTCGCGCCCTGGATCGCCTTGGCGATGCCGAAGTCGGCGAGCTTGACCCGACCGTTGGCTCCGATCAGCACGTTGGCCGGCTTCACGTCGCGGTGGACCAAGCCGTGCACATGCGCGGCTCCGAGCGCAGCGAGCAGGGCGTCGCCAGCCGCGAGGGCCTGCTCGACGGGGAGCGGACCGTGCTCGGCGAGCACCTCTTTGAGGGTGCGGCCCTCGATCAGCTCCATCACGAGGTACGGCTGGCCGCCCGTCTCGCCGACGTCGTACACGGCGACGACGTTCGGGTGCGTGAAGCGCGCCGCGGCCTGGGCTTCGTGGACGAAGCGTTCGCGCGCGCGCGGGTCGCTGGAGCCGTCGCGCAGCAGCTTCACTGCGACGCGGCGATCCAGCTTTCGGTCGTAAGCCTCTACGACATCGGCCATACCGCCCCCGCCGATGCGATGGCCGAGCTCGTACCGAGCATCAAGCGCGGTCATCCAGTCGACAGCCTATGGCGGTGCGGCGCCGATCAACGATCGAGGCGGTCCATACGACGGATGGTCACGAGCCAGGTGAGCAGAGCGGACAGAGCCACCAGCACGAGCGCCGTCAGCCCCGCCCGGGCCAGGAGGCCGCTTTCGGACGCGCTCCAGATCCGGGTTGCGAGGGTCTCGAAGCCGGTCGGCGCGAGCAGCAACGTCGCCGGGAGCTCCTTCATCGTCGCGAGCAGCACCAGCCCGGCACCGGCCGCCAACCCAGGAGCGATGAGCGGCAGCTCGATCGTGCGCAGCCGCCGCCAACGTCCCGCGCCGAGTGCGCGCGCGGCGTCCTCGACGCGCCGCGGGAGCCCGCTGACCGCGACCTGCGAGGCGCGCATCGCTTGCGCTCCGAAGTGCACGACGTACGCGAACACCAGCAGCGGGAAGCTCTGGTACAGCGCGCTGACGACCGGGGTACCGAGCACCCAGAACACCAGGGCAAGCGCGATCACCAGGCCCGGCAGCGCGAACCCACCGACGACGAGCATGTTCACCACGCCGCCGACGCGCGATCGGTGCCGGACCGTCAGGTACGCAAGCGGGAGCACGCAGAACGTAGCGACGAGTGCGGTGACGGTCGACACGCCCACGGTGTTGAGCACGGGCTCGAGCAGATCTGCGGCATCACCGGTGCCGCCAAAGCGCGTGCCGTCGCCGCGGGCCGCCCACTCTGCGAGCACGGCGACCGGCGCCACGAGCGCCACCATCAGCACCATGCCAACCCCGCAGAGCGTCGGAACGCGCCACCGCCCGAGGAACGCCTGGTGCGCGCGTCGCCCTGCGCCCACGGCCTCGATCGGCGCGCGCCGGCGTGCAAGCGCACGTTCGGCCAGCACGACGGCGAGCGCCACGACCGCGAGCAGCAAGCTCAGCGTGATCGAGGTTTCGCGGTCGAACAGGCGAGTTGCCTCGATACGAAGCGTGAGGGTGTCGTAGCGAACCAACGACACGGCGCCGAACTCGCTGACGCAGTACAGGAACGTGAGCAGCGAGCCGGCGGCGACTGCTCCCGTCGTCTGCGGGAGCACGACGGTGCGGAACACCTCGGCGGGCGTGCGGCCGAGCGAGCGAGCGGTCTCCTCGAGTGCGGGCGGGAGCACCGCCAGACGCGCCGCGACCGGCAGGTACACGTACGGGTAGCTCAGCAGCGTAAGCACGCCGAACGCGGCCCAGAACCCCTCGATGCGCGGCGGGACGCCGAAGTCGAGGAGCCTGTCGACGAGCCCACCGCGCGCGAAGGCGGCCTGAAGGGCGAAGGCGCCGACGAAGGACGGGATCACGAGGGGCAGCACCAGCAGCACTCTCAGGACGCGCCGGCCCGGAAGGTCGGTGCGGACGACGAGCCAGGCCAGGCTCGTGCCGAGCACCGCGCACGCGGCCGACACGGACGCGGCGAGGAGCAAGGTTCGCAACAGCGGCCCGGCCGCGTCGTCCGACGCGAGCACATCGAGCGCGCCGCTCCCGAACCCGACCGTCCGGATCGCGAGGTAGAGCAGCGGCCCGGCGAAGAGCCCCGCCACGATCGCGCCCGCGGCGACCAGGGACCGCGGAGCGCGCGGCACTCGGCCCCCGGACGCGAGCGGCGCCGGCACCGAGGGGGTCGATGCCGGCGCCGTCGTGGTCATGAGGTCATGCTTGCTCGAGTCCGCTCTCCGCGATGAGCTCGCGGGTGCGGAGCAAACCGCCGCCGAGCGTGCTGAGGTCGAGCTGCGGCGCATCAACCTTCGAGAGTGGCGGCAGGTCGCCCAAGGCCTTCACACCCCGCGCCAGCGGGTACTCGAACTCGTCTTCGGCCAGGTGGGTCTGGGCCGCCTTTGAGAGCAGGTACCGCACGAATCTCTCGGCCAGCTTCCGGTCGTCGGTCTGGTCGATGACCGCCGCCGCCGTCACGAGGATCACCGAACCGACGTCCTCGTTCGCGAACACGTGGTTCTCGACCGGGGTGGACGGGTCGGCAGCCTTCGCGAGCGCGGCGTAGTAGTGGTTCACGAGCCCCATGGGGACCTCGCCGCGGCCGACCGCCTCGACGATCGCCGAGTTGCTCGCGTACGCGCGGGCGCCGTTGGCCTCCATGCCCGCGAGCCACTTCTTGGTGCGCTTCTCACCCTCGAGCTCGCGCATCGCAGTCACGAAGTCCTGAAACGAGCCGTTCGTCGGGGCCACGGCCACCTGGTCCTCGTACTTCGGCTTCGTGAGGGCGAAGACCGAGTCAGGGAGATCGCCGCGCTTCACAAGGTCCGTGTTGTAGACGAGCACCCGCACTCGGCCGGAGACGCCGGTCCATCGACCGTCGGCGGCGTGGTAGCGCGGGTCCACGAGGTCGAGGACGTCCTGGTCGATCTTGCGGAGGCGGTCGATCCCGTCGAGGTACCCGGTGGCGCCGGGGCTCTGCGAGATGAAGACGTCGGCGGGGGTCTGGTCGCCCTCCTCGTCGATGAGCAGCGCCAGGTCGGCCGAATCGCCGTACCGGACCTCGATCTCGACGCCGGTGTCGGCCGAGAACTCGTCGAGCAGGGGTTGGATCAGCTCCGAGGTGCGCCCGGAGTACACGGTCAGGGTCCCACCGGTGCCCGCCGAGGCGGGGCCTACGGCAGCCACGAGCGTCGCAACTGCGAGGACCAGGGTCAGGGCGATGAGGCGCATGCGTCGGTTGGTCATGAAGGTGAGTCTGCCCTAACCGGTTAGATCAGGTCAACCTCACCTAACCATCCCCGGCGTCGGCGGAGGCGCTGCTGGGAACGCCAGCACGTCGCCGATGACCGAGACGCTCACCCGATCCCCGAGCTCGAACGCACGGCCCGGGCCCATGCGGGACCGGACGCCGGTGCCGTCCACCAGCTCGACGGCCACAAGCTGGTCGTGGCCGAAGTAGACGATGTCGCGTACGACGCCCTCGCCCGCGCTGTCGAGACGGAGGCGCACGCACTCGGGCCGCACCACGACCTCGACGGCGCCGGTCCCGCCCGTCTCGGCAAGCGGGAGCCGGCCGAGCGCGGTGACGGCCGACTCCCGATCGGCGTGGCCTGGGATCACGTCGGCGTCGCCGACGAAGGTGGCGACGAACCGGTCCTGTGGATGGGCGTAGAGCGCCGACGGCGCATCGACCTGGAGCACGCGGCCTTCGTTCATCACGGCGATCCGATCGGCGATGCTCAGCGCCTCCTCTTGATCATGTGTGACCACGACCGCGGTTGCCCGCGCTTCGCGCAGGATCTGCCGCACCTCGTCACGCACCTGGGCGCGCAGCGATGCGTCGAGATCCGAGAAGGGCTCGTCGAGCAGCACGAGGCTCGGCTCCGGCGCGAGCGCGCGCGCCAACGCAACTCGTTGCTGCTGGCCGCCCGACAGCTCGTGCGGAAGCCGATCTGCCGTCGCCGCGAGGCCGACGAGGTCGAGCATCTCAGCGACGCGGCGGCTTCGCGTGTCGCGGCTGCGGACGCCGTAGCCGATGTTCTGCGCCACATTGAGGTGCGGGAAGAGCGCATAGTCCTGGAACACGACCCCGACGCGGCGTCGCTCGGGGGCGACGAACACGGCATCGCCAGCGACCTGCGTCCCGTCGAGGCGGATCGTGCCGGCGTCGGGGCGTTCGAAGCCGGCGACCAAGCGCAGCGTGGTGGTCTTGCCGCACCCGCTGGGCCCGAGCAGCGCGAGGACTTCCCCTGCGAACACGTCGAGGTCGACATCATCGACGGCGACCACAACGTCGAACGACTTCCGGAGGCCTCGGCTCTCCACCACGGCCGAACCTGGGCTCACAAGGTCAGGGTATCCTCACCTGAATGGCCGAGATGCACGACACCACCGAGGAGTACCTCGAGCACATCATCGAGCTCGAGGAAGAGGGCGTCACGCCACTGCGCGCTCGGCTGGTCGAGCGCCTCGGCCTCTCGGCTGCCTCGGTGTCGGAAACGGTCGGGCGTCTGGTCGACAACGGCTTCGTCGAGATGCACGACGACCGCAGCCTGGGGCTCACGGGCAAGGGCCGAACGCTCGCCACGACGGTGGTTCGGCGTCACCGCCTGGCCGAGCGACTCCTGCTCGACGTGATCGGCCTCGAATGGGAGAAGGTGCACCGCGAGGCCGACCGCTGGGAGCACGCCATCTCGGCCGACGTCGAGCAGAAGCTCGTCGAGCTCCTCGGCGATCCGATGACTTGCCCACATGGCAACCCGATCCCCGGCTCGCAGCGCACGGCGCCGACGACCCCGACGGTGGTGCTGGCCGAGGCCAATCCGGGACCGGTCACGGTGGCTCGCATCTCAGAGAAGCTCGAGCTCTCGGACGACAGCCTCCGCCTGCTCGCCCGCACCCGGATGATCCCGGGAGCGGCAGCCACAGTGGTGGGCCGCGGACCCGAAGGAGTCACGGTTCGGACACGGGCGGGCGACCACCAGATCCCGCGCGCCGTTGCCGAACAGGTCTACGTCTACGCCGCCTGACCTCGGTCAGCCCCCGGCGACTGCGGGGACGATGCTGATGGTCTGACCGTCGGTGACGGGCGTGTCGACCCCGCTGAGGAACCGGATGTCGTCCTCGGCGAGGAACACGTTCACGAAACGACGCAGGTTGCCCAACTCGTCGTAGAGGCGCTCGGCGAAGCCCGGGTGTGCGGTGTCGAGTGCCTTGAGGGCCTCGGCGACCGTGGCACCTTCGACGGTCACCTCCGACGCACCGCCACTCAAGGTGCGCAGCTGGGTGGGGATCCGCACCGCGACGGCCATCAGTCCTCCTTCATGAGTCGTTCGGCTCGCGCCGCGGGCTTCGCCATTGTGCTGCGCCTCACTCCTTCTCCGAGTCGGGGAATGCTTCGTAGAACGCGTCGAGCGTGGGCTTGATGGTCGCGCTCACGCCAGCGTGGGGTGCAACCGCGTCGAGCGTCTTGAGCCCGTGTCCGGTGACGTACACGACGACTCGCTCGTCGGGCCGAACCACTCCCTCCTCAGCGAGGCGCTTGAGCGACGCAATCGTCACGCCGGCTGCGGTCTCACCGAAGATGCCCTCGGTGCGGGCAAGGAGCCGCATCCCCTCGACGATCTCGTCGTCGGTGACCGCGGCGAACCCGCCGCCCGTCTCGCGGACCGCGTCGAGCGTGTAGTAGCCGTCAGCCGGATTCCCGATCGCGATCGACTTGGCGATCGTGCTCGGCCGCACCGGGGTGATCGTGTCGCTCTCATCGGCGAAGGCTTGCGCAACCGGTGAGCACCCTGTGGCCTGCGCGCCCGACACGCGCACCTCGGGCGGCGCGTCGAGCAAGCCCACCTTGTGCAGCTCGTCGAAGCCCTTCCGGATCTTCGTGAGCAGCGATCCGCTCCCCACCGGGACGACCACGTGATCAGGGGCCTCCCAGCCGAGCTGCTCGACCGTCTCGAACGCCAACGTCTTGGAACCCTCCGAATAGAACGGTCGCATGTTCACGTTCGCGAACGCCCACGGTCGCTCCGACGCGAGCTCGACGCACAGTCGATTCACATCGTCGTAGTTGCCGTCGATCGCGACGACCGTGCCGCCGTACACCGCGGTCGTGAGGATCTTCGCCGCTTCGAGATCTGCCGGGATGAACACGACGCTGCGCAGCCCGGCTCTCGCGGCATGTGCTGCTACCGCGTTGGCGAGGTTGCCCGTTGACGCGCACGCAAGCGTCTTCATGCCGAAGTCGAGCGCCTTCGCAAGGGCAATGGCCACGACACGGTCCTTGAACGCGTTCGTGGGGTTGCGGGTGTCGTCCTTCACCCACACCTCCCCGAGACCGAGCTCCGCAGCAAGGCGGTCGGCGCGCAACAGCGGCGTCCACCCGACCGGAAGCGTGGACTCGCCGGGCGGGTCGACCGGCAGCAGCGGCGCGTAGCGCCAGATCGTCTCGGGGCCGGCGGCGATGTTCTCGCGGCTGATCTCGGCCTGGATGCCGTCGTAGTCGTACGCAACCTCGAGGGGGCCGAAGCACCACTCGCAGGTGTAGATCGGGGCGATGTCGTAGGTGCGGCCGCACTCTCGACACCTCAGGGATTGCACGTGGGTCACGGTCGCCCTCCTGGTCTGGCGCTCTCCTGCGCTTCCTCGACGCGCTCCGAGCGCCTCGAGCGGAGGACCGCTCTTGGCTGACTCATCGTTCAGGCATCTTGCCTGGCAGGCATTGGCACCTGGCTCCCGGGGTATCAACCTCGGATGCTGGTTGCCGCGGCGTCTACGGGCCTGTCCCTCGGCCGCTCTCGATGAGCGCGTGCTGTGAGAGACGATAGCCGGGGCCCCCTCTAGGCTTCCAGCCCGATGACGGCTCTGAACCCCGCGGCTTTGGCCGAGATCAAGGCCACCCAGCACACCAGGATCTCGGTGTGCCTTCCGGCGCGTGACGAAGAGGCGACCGTCGGTCACATCGTGGCCACCGTTCGCCGAAACCTCGTGGAGCGGGTCCCTCTGGTGGACGAGATCGTGGTGGTGGACGACGGCTCGAAGGATGCCACCGCCGAGGCGGCACGCTGGGAGGGCGCGACGGTGCATGCGGCGGCCGACATCCTGCCCGACGCCGGCCCCGGCTTTGGCAAGGGCAACGCCCTGTGGTTGTCGCTCTTCGCTGCGACCGGCGACCTGATCTGCTGGGTCGACGCCGACGTCCGCAACTTCCGCGCCGACTTCGTGACGAGACTCGTCGAGCCACTGCTGGTCGAGCCCGATGTCGGCTTCGTCAAGGGCTACTACCGCCGGCCGCTCTTCGGACGACCGACGGGTGGCGGGCGCGTGACCGAGCTCGTGGCTCGACCGCTGCTCTCGTCACTCTTCCCGCAGCTGACGCACATCGTGCAGCCACTCGGTGGTGAGTACGCAGGGCGACGGTCTCTGCTCGAGACCGTGCCCTTCGTCGAGGGTTACGGCGTGGAGCTCGGATTGCTGATCGACATCGCGACATCGTTCGGCGTCGGAACGATCCGACAGGCAGACCTCGGAGTCCGTGAGCACCGCAATCGCCCTATCGAGGAGCTCGCACCCATGGCGATGGAGGTCATGCTCACCGCGCTCCGCCGCGCGGGTGTGAACCGCGGTGACGTGCCCGCGACACTCGTGCGCTTCGACGAGAACCACGAAAGGACGCTCCTGCCCGTCGAAGCACGCGAGCGCCCCCCGATCATCAGCATTCCCGCCTACCGAACGAAGCTCGGCCGCGAGCTGACGGCCTGAGTCAGTCGAGGCTGAGCAAGCTTGCCGTGCGGGGCGCGCACGTGATCACGGTAACCCGGGTTCAAGTCAATATCTTGCAGCCAGTTTCGATGGCTGACTCTTCGACGAGGGCTGCGGCGCGGCTGTACGCCTCGCCTGACTGCCAAACGCGGTCAGTGAGCACGTAGAGGTCGATCGCGCCAAGGACCGACAGCTCCTCGCGACCTTCAGCACTGGCCTGCCCGACGATGACGGCGCGGTGCTCGACGTTCTCCTCGGCGGCCCACTCGATCACTCCGCCCACGACCTTGCCGTCGAAGCTCGTGAGGTCGAGCCTCCCCTCGCCGGTGACGACGAGGTCGGCGTTGCTCATCGCATCCTCGAGCCCGGCCGCCGCGGCCACCACCTCGAACCCGGGTTCGAGGCGCGCGCCGATCGCGGCCAGCCCCCCTGCGAGGCCGCCGGCCGCGCCGCCGCCTTCGAGCTCGGTGACGTCGACCCCGGTACGGGCGCGGAACTCGTCGGCCAGCCGTTCGAGCCGGCGCGCGAGGAGCGAGACTTGCGCCGCGCTGGCGCCCTTCTGCGGGCCGTACACGCTCGCCGCGTCCAGGAACGGCGTGGTGACGTCACACGCCACCGTCACGTCGGCACCGGCCAGTGACCAGTCGAGCGCCTCGACGGCGGCGAGCCCACCGTCGGTCGACGCGCTCCCGCCAACGCCGACGACGACGCGTGTCGCGCCACCGCGAAGAGCGGCGGCAATCAGCTCGCCGGTGCCACGCGTCGACGCCCGGAGCGGGTCGTTGCGCATGCTCACGAGTGAGAGCCCACTCGACCTCGCCATCTCGACCACGGCCGTGCCGTCGGGAAGCACCGCATACTCCGCCTCGACCGGGTCCCCCAATGGGCCGGTGACCCGCGCCGTTCGAGCGGATCCACCGCGCGCGGCAACGAGCGCATCGAGCGTGCCCTCCCCTCCATCCGCGAGCGGAATCTGGAGCACGTCGTCGAAGCCGGCTTGCTCGAGGCCTCGGGCGATCGCGGCCGCAGCCTCCGAGGCCGTGAGGGTGCCTCGGAACTTGTCCGGACACGCGATTGCGAAGGGCACGGTGGATAGATTGGCCGCGATGCTCGAGCGTGTCCCGCTCCTGGAAAAGGAGCTCGCGGACTACGCAGCGATCGTCGGCGACGAAGCCATGGCCGAGATCACGCGCCTGGCCGAGCCTCTGAAGGGGGCTCGGGTCCTGCACATCAACGCCACGGCGTATGGCGGAGGGGTCGCCGAGCTCCTGGCCACGCACGTGCCCCTGTTGCGCTCGCTCGGCATGGACGCCGAATGGCAGGTCATGCACGGGAGCGACGAGTTCTTCGCGATCACGAAGCACGTCCACAACGCGCTCCAGGGTGCCGAGATCGAGTGGACGCCGGCCATGCAACGCACGTACCTCGAGCGCAACCTCGACAACGCGCTCGCGCTCCGGGACGGGTGGGACTTCGTCATCGTCCACGATCCACAGCCGGCCGCGATCCTGAGCTTCTTGCACGACTCGGCACTCGCACGCTCGCCGGCGCGGTGGATGTGGCGCTGTCACATCGACCTCACCGTCGCGAATCCCGCGGTCTGGGAGTTCTTCCGCCCGTTCGTCGAGCAGTACCACGCGTCCGTGTGGACGATGCCGGAGTTCGTGCCCCCGTCGCTGAAGATGGACCGCGTCGTACATGCGCCGCCGTGCATCGACCCGCTCTCGGTGAAGAACCTCGACCTACCGATGCCGTTCTGCGTGGAGATCACCAAGCAGTACGGGATCGATCCCAACCGGCCGATCATGTGCCAGGTCAGTCGGTACGACCCGTGGAAGGACCCGGTCGGCGTCATCGAGGCGTACCGGATCGTGCGGGAGCAGATCCCCGACGCTCAGCTGCTGCTCGCCGGCTCGATGGCGACGGACGACCCGGAGGGCTTTCGGGTCTGGGATCAGACCGAGGAAGCGCGCGCCGGCGATCGCGACATCCACCTGCTCTCCAACCTGCACCAGGTCGGCGCGGTCCAGATCAATGCGTTCCAGCGCATCGCCGACGTCACCGTGCAGAAGTCGTTGCGTGAGGGATTCGGGCTCACCGTGAGTGAAGCGCTGTGGAAGGGACGCCCAGTCGTCGGTGGGCGTGCCGGTGGCATCAAGCTCCAGATCCGCGACGGCTTCGACGGGTACCTCGTGGACTCGGTCGAAGAGTGTGCGCAACGAACTGTCGACCTGCTCGCTGACCCGGAGGGCTCCAGCAAGATGGGCGAGCAAGGCCGCGAGCACGTGCGTCAGAACTTCCTCGCGACCCGCGAGCTCACCGACTGGCTCACGCTGTTCACTGCGCTCTCGAAGCCCGCGCCATCGCCCGCAAGCTCGTGACCGTCGTCGTCTCCAATCGCGGACCGTTCCAGTTCGCGCGCACGAGCGACGGTGGCTTCGAGGCCAAGCCCGGGTCCGGAGGAGTCGCCAGCACGCTGCGCCCCCTCCTGACCTCTGGCGCGGCGGGGCCCAACGCCACGTGGATCGCCGCCGCGCTCGATGACGATGACCGCGCCGCGTCGCGCGAGGGAGCCGCGGATGTACCCGGTATCGCGCTCCGACTGCTCGACCACGACCCCGACGTCCACCGGCTCTACTACGACGTCGTCTCGAACGGAACGCTGTGGTTCCTGCACCACGGCCTCTTCGATCTCGTGCGCCGGCCGCGCTTCGACCACCGATTCCGCGAGGCGTGGGCCGCCTACGAGCTGGTGAACCGCAGCTTCGCCGACGCGGTGGCCGAGCTCGCGGGCGACGGCGACACCGTGCTCGTGCAGGACTACCACCTGGCGCTGGTCGCAGAGATGGTGAACCGGCTGCGTCCCGACCTGCGCGTCGTGCATTTCACGCACACCGCGTTCTGTGGTCCGAACTCGATTCGAGTGCTCCCCGACGAGGTCGCGGCCTCACTGTGTCGTTCGATGGCATGCAGCGCCGCGGGCTTCCACTCCGTCCGCTGGGCGCGCGCCTACGAGGCATCCGCGCGCGAGGTGCTCGGGGATGAGGCGGAGCTTGGCCCGACGTTCGTGGCTCCCCTCGCGCCCGACCCCGATGAGCTCGCACGGGTCGCCGAGTCGCCAGAGGCGACGACGGCGGGCGCTGAGATCGACGACATCGTCGGGGACCGCCAGCTCGTGGTGCGCGTCGACCGCATCGATCCTTCGAAGAACATCGCTCGAGGCTTCGCGGCATATGACCTGTTGCTCACCGAGCATCGGGAATGGCGAGAACAGATCGTGTTCGTGGCTCGACTGACATCGTCGCGCCAGACACTGCCCGAGTATCTCGCATACACCAACGAGGTGGAGCAGGCAGCGGCGCGGGTCAACGAGCGGTGGGCGACCAAGGACTGGCAGCCCGTGGTGCTCGATACGACGGACGACTACCCGCGAACTGTCGCCGTGCTCAAACGATCCGACGTGCTGCTCGTGAATCCTCTGAAGGACGGACTCAATCTCGTGGCGATGGAAGGTCCCCTCGTGAACGATCGCAACGGCGTCGTGTGCTTGTCACGCGACGCCGGTGCTTGGGACCTGCTCGGTGAGTCGGCGTTGCCCATCCACCCGTTCGACTTGGAGCAGACGGCCAACACATTGCATCAAGCCCTGTCGATGCCCGCGAAGGAACGTTCGAGCCGCGCGGGTCGGTTGCGGGAGCTGACGGCGGCGCGCACCCCCCGAAACTGGCTCGACGACCAGCTCAAGGCTGCCGGCGCGCGCTGACCGCGTCGGCGAGCTCGGTCAAGAGCGCGGCCAACCCGGCCGGTCCGTCCACGATCACGTGGGCCAGCTCGAGCAGCTCGGGTGGCGCCTCGGTGGAACGCACCGCGATGCGCACGGCCTGTGGCGTGCGATCCACGTCGCCGAACTCCTGGGCGAAGGCGGCGAGATCGCCGGAGTCGTCTCCCGCGAACGCCTTGCTCTCATACCGGTATGCGAGCCCTTGGAACACCGTCCCCTTGTCGACGGGCACGGGCGGGCGTAGCTCGCAGGCCTTGCGGCCGGGCTGCATCGCGAGACCGTGTTCGACGGCCAGCGCTGAGAGGTCGTCGGGATCGGGCTCATCGTTCGGTGCAGTGCGCCAATGGACGGTGAACGCGATCTCGCCCTTGCGCTCGATCCGGAGCGCCGGCCATCGCTCCTCGGCCTGCGCGGCTGCTCGGGCGACGGCACCCACGTACTCGACGGCACGCGGATCGAGCTCGACGCGACCGTCGACAAGGCGTTCCAATCCGTACTGACCGATGAGCACGACGTCGTCGATCGGGATCTTTTCGCGGAGAAACTCGACCGGGCGGCCACTCACCACCGCGACGAGACCAAGGTGTTCGGAAAGCGTTCGAAGCGCGCTGAGCGATTCAGGAAGTGGCGCGGCGGTGGCGGGATCGTTGACGATCGGCGCGAGCGTGCCGTCGAAGTCAGAGACGAACGCACTGGTGCGCTGTTCGAGTGGTCGAGCGAAGTACTCGAGGCGTGCGGGCAGCGTCACGCCGCAGGGTTACTTGCCGACGACGACGATGCAGTTGACGAACTCAGCACCGGCGGGCGGCGCCGCGGGGAACTCGACGATCGTGGAGTTGGCCACCACCGTCAAGAGCTGCTCCGCTTCCTTCTCGTAGCCCGCTAGGCACGCGACCGTGGAGCCGGTCTGCTCCTGGGCCGCGTTCTCGACCGTCGGGGTCTGGTAGCCGAGACCACGGAGCTTGTTTGCCTGCACTCCCGCTGCCTGGCTCACGCCGGAGGCGTTGTACACCGCCACGATGACTTCCTGCGGGACGCGAGCGTCGCTGCCCGTCGTCGTGGTGACCTTGCCGTTGCCGTTGCCCGATGCGCTCCCCGGGAGGGGCGAACCCTCCTCGACGACCTGGAGCAGGACGATCCCGATCACCACGGCGACACCGATGAGGATCCCGCCCCGCGCCGCGGTGCGGAGCAGACGATCGCTCGCGGAACGCCCCCGTGCGTGCGCGATTGACGTCATCGCGCTCTCGGATCGGCGCGAGGACCTTCGTACCGGGCACGCCGGCGGAGGTCTCGGTATCGGCGGATGCGCTTCACAGTCAAGGCGTCGTAGGCGAGCGCAAGTGGATGTTCGATCAGCTCGCCGAGACGCCGATAGTAGCGAGTCGTCGACATGTTCAACCGCGCGCGGATGTTTTGCTCCTTGGCGCCGGGCAGTTGCCACCAGGAGCGTTCGAAATCGAGGATGGCGCGATCACGCGCCGAGAGTTCCACCGGGGGCCGAGTATGGCCGCCATGCTGTGCGAGTCCGTGGATATCCACGCGAACCGCCCAGGACTACGATTCGGCGCCACGCGAACCAGGGGGACGGATGAGCAGCGGCTACGACCGGGGTGTGTACCTCATGTACCTCGCGCGGGTGCCCTTGTTCAGCGCATGCTCGACACGGGAGCTCGAAGAGGTCGCGGACCTCGCGACACCACGCACCGTGAACATTGGTGAAGAGCTCGTGCACGAGGGCGACGCCGGCGAGGAGTTCTTCGTGATCGCTTCGGGGTCTGCATTGGTGCGCAGGAGCGGCGATGTCGTCGCCACGCTCGACGACGGTGCCTACTTCGGTGAGCTCGCGCTCTTCGACTTCGCACCGCGAAACGCAACGGTCACGGCCACGACGCCACTCGCGGCGATCGTTCTCACCCGTGACGCGTTCCGAAAGCTGCTAGGTGACTCCGCGGCGATTCGTGACGCATTGCTCACGGGCATGGCCCGCCGCCTGCACGAGCTCGACGGCAAAGCCTGAACGTCTGCTCTAGAGCGCGTGCGCGGCGAAGCCCTTCCGTCTTATCGGCGGAGGGTACAGCGGAATTCTCGGAGCCGGGTGTCGGACTCGAACCGACGACATCTGCTTTACAAGAGCAGTGCTCTACCAACTGAGCTAACCCGGCGCGACAACAAGGCTACCGGGCACGATGGCGGGCGACCTCGAAACACGCAACGGCGGCCGCGGTGGACACGTTGAGCGACTCGACATGACCGTGACGCGGGATTGCCGCGAGCACGTCACAGCGTTCGGTTGCCAAGCGCGACAGACCACGACCCTCGGCACCGAACACGAGCGCGACGGGCCCGTCCGCCACCGTGAGCTCGTACACGGATGACGGGGCATCCGCATCCCAGCCGACAGTCCACACCCCCGCCCGCGACATCTGTTCGAGCGCCGCAGGCACACCGCCGACGAGTGCGATCGGGAGATGCTCGACCGCGCCCGCCGCGGCCTTCACTGCGGCAGGGCTGAGCGACGCGGCGCGGTGGCGCGGCAGCACGGCACCCGTGACGCCGGCACTCTCGGCGACGCGCAGCACCGCACCGAGGTTGCGGGGGTCGGTGATGCCATCGAGCACGACGAGGAAGATGTCGGGCCGAGCGGTCAGATCACCGAGCGGGACTGCGGCAACGGGCGCGGCGAGCGCCACAACCCCTTGAGGGGCCTCGATGCGCGACTCGGCGCGCACGCGGTCGGCGTCGACAAGGCGGATGGTCGCGCTCGCTGCGGCCGCAAGCTCGGCGATCTCGTCGAGCAGCGGGCTCGCGTCCTGGCCGCGGGCCATCCACACCGTCTGCACATGACGCTTCCCCGCCACGAGCAGCTCCCGCACCGCGCGCCGCCCAGGCACGCGATCTCCGCCCAGATCCTTGGTCGCACTCGCTGCGGGGCGGGAACCAGCCTGCTGGTCGGCTCCGCGGGCTCCGCCTCCTGCACGCCGAGCGGCGGAGCCACTCGGCGTGCGCCCCGCGGACGCTCGCCGCTCCCGCGAGCTCACTCGCTGCGCTCGTTCGCCGCCTGCTTGTGCCAGATGGTGCCGGTGGGGGTGTCTTCGAGGGTGATGCCTCGGGCGGCGAGCTCGTCGCGGACTCGGTCGGCGGTCGCGAAGTCCTTCGCCGCGCGGGCCGCCTCGCGCTCCGCCACGAGTCCGTCGACGTCGGCATCGGTGGCCTTGGCAACGTCAACCGTCACCCCCAGTGCGTCGGCGAGGTGGACGACCGTCGCGGTGAGCGACGCGGCACGATCCTTCTCGCCGTCGTCGATCGCCTGGTTCGCAGCCGTCACCGCCTCGAAGATGACCGCCAGTGTGCCCGGCGTTCCGAAGTCATCGTCCATCGCGGCCTGGAACCGGCCGACACACTCGCCGTCGAGTGGTGCGTCGGCGAACGGACTTCCGGCTGCGGGTGCACGACGCGCCAGCGCGTCGAGGCGCGCAACTCCCTTGGCCGCGTCGGAAAGCTCGGTGTCGCCGAGCTCCGTCGCCTTGCGGTAGTGCGTCTGGAGCACGGCGAGCCGAAAGGCCCGACCTCCGTGGGCGTCGAGTGCTTGCTCGAGCGTCGTGAAGTTACCGAGTGACTTCGACATCTTCTCGCCATCGGTCACCACCATCCCCGAATGCATCCAGTGCCGCGCGAACGGATGCCCAGCCCCCTCGGCCTGCACGCGTTCGTTCTCGTGATGGGGGAAGACCAGGTCGTCACCGGCGCCGTGAAGGTCGAATCCCTCACCGAGCAGATCCAGCGACATCGCCGAGCACTCGATGTGCCAGCCCGGGCGGCCTGGGCCCCACGGCGAGTCCCACACGGGCTCACCGGGCTTCGCTCCCTTCCAGAGCGCGAAGTCGACCGGACTGCGCTTGCCTTCGTCGATGTCCACGCGGGCGCCCGCCGACTCGAGCAGCTGCTCGAGCGTGCGGTGCGGCAGTGCGCCGTATGACGGGAACGACGCAACGTCGAAGTACACGCCGCTTTCTGAGACGACGTACGCGTGGCCGGCACTGATGAGCTCGCCGATCAGCGAGATCATCTGCTCGACGTAATCGGTAGCGTGAGGGGTTTCGTCCGGTCGCTGCACATCGACCCGATCGAGTTGCTCCCAGTACGCCGCTTCGAACTGCTGCGCAACCTCGGACTCCGAGCCTCCCGACTCGTCCGCGCGGGCGATGATCTTGTCCTCTACATCGGTGACGTTGCTCACGTAGTGCACGTCGAAGCCCGACCAGTGGAGGTAGCGACGAACGACGTCGAACACGACCGCTGTGCGCCCGTGGCCCACGTGGGGCACGTCGTACACGGTGGGACCGCACACATAGATCGCGACCTTGCCCGGATCGCGCAGCGCGAGCTCCACCTTCGCCCGCTGCATCGTGTCGTAGACGTGGACGGTCATCGTCCGAGCGTACGCAGCCGGCGTCAGATCGCGGTGCCGGATTCGCTCGCCATGAGCAGCGCGACGGCCCACGCGGCGATGCCCTCGCCGCGCCCGACCGCGCCGACGCCTTCGGCGTGCTTGGGCTTCACGTTGACGGGTGCGCCCACGGCCTCGGCGAGGCAGGTCGCCATCGCGGCAACATGGTCGGCGAGACGGGGTCGCTCTGCAGCGATCACGAGATCGATGTTGACGACCGACCACCCCTCGGCGCGCAGTCGCTCCATCACCTCGCGCAACAACCCGATCGACGATGCATCGCGAAGGCGGTCGTCGGGAGCGGGAAACAACGTCCCGAGGTCGGGCAGGCCCGCGGCACCGAGCACGGCATCGGCGACCGCGTGCGCCGCGACATCCGCGTCGGAGTGGCCGGCGAGTCCTGGCGCGTCGGGGATGGTGACACCGCCGAGCACGAGCGGGCCATCGCCTGAGAAGGCGTGAACGTCGAAGCCGAGGCCCACCCGCAATCCCGCTGCGCTCGGCACATTCATCGCGACTGCGCCTCCAGCAATGTCGTCGCCAGTACGAGGTCGGCCACCGTGGTGACCTTCAGGTTGCGCGGATCGCCCGGCACCACCACCACGGTGGCACCCATGGCCTCGACGAGCGCGGCGTCATCGGTCGCTTCGCCGCCTTGCGCATGCGCGTCACGGAGCACGGACGCGCGAAACGCTTGCGGGGTCTGTACCGCGACGAGTTGATCGCGTGCGACGGTGTCGATCACGCGCCCACCGTCGACCCGCTTGAGCGTGTCGGACACCTCGAGCGCCGGCACCGCGCCGTCGGCGCCGGCTCGGACTGCGTCGACCACGAGCGCGAACAGCTCGGCGGTTGCAAGGGGACGAGCCGCGTCGTGCACGACCACGACCTCCGCATCGTCGGCAACGGCAGCGAGACCGGCGCGTACGGACTCGGAGCGAGTGGCGCCGCCCGCGACCACGGCTTGGACGGGAGTGCCGTCCCACGCAACGCCGGAAGGAAGAACGACGACGACCTCGTCACACACAGCTGCGGCTGCAGCGACGGCGTGGTCCACGAGACGGGCCCCGCCAACGTCGGAGAACTGCTTGGTGGCCCCAAAACGATCGCCGCGACCGCCGGCAACGACGACCGCGGAGGTGCGCGCCACGCCCGTCGCGCCCGCCTAGCGCTTCTTGGCGGTGGCCTTCGCCGCCTTCTTGGCCGGCGCCTTCTTGGCCGCCGGCTTGCCCATGAGCGCCTTGCGAGGTGCCGCCTTCTTCGCCGCCGGTCGCTTGCGGGGGGTGATCGCCGGCACGTCGCGACCCGCGAGCACGTCGTCGAGGCGGGATTCCGCCATCTCCTCGTCGACGTTGAGTGCGAAGGTCAGCTCCGACACGAGGATCTGACGAGCCCGCGCGAGCATCCGCTTCTCACCCGCGGAGAGCCCCTTGTCGGCTTCCCGCAACGAGAGGTTTCGAACAACCTCGGCAACTTGGTAGATGTCGCCGCTCTTGAGCTTCTCGACATGGTTCTTGAAGCGCCGCGACCAGTTGGTTGGCATGCGAGCTTCCTTCTTGCGAAGGACCGCGAACACCTCTTCGACTTCTTCGTCGTTGATGACGTCGCGCAGCCCGATCTCGTCGGCCTTCTCGACCGGGATCGAGACCTTGAGATCGCCGTACGTGATACGAAGGACGAAGTAGTCCGTCTTGTGGCCGTCGAAGACCCGCTTCTCCTTGCCCTCGATGATCGCGGCACCATGGTGCGGGTAGACGACCTTGTCACCGACGGCGAACGACATGATGCTCCTCGCGCGCAAAGGATTGCAGCAGAAGGGAAGGCGGACGCCAATTGTACCAGACGACCACCGGCGAACCCGTGAGAGAGCTTCCAAGACCGACCGCTATTCTGCGACAGGGGGGTGGCGCCTTGGAACGCAGACTGCTGGACACCACCGACCTGTTCGCACCGCTTCCAAAGGACGTACTCGACGAGTTACGCGCGCGCGCGACTGTTCGTACGTTCACGCGCAACGACGTGGTGTTCCAACAAGGTGACGCTTCGGACGCGCTCTACGTGATCCAGGAGGGTCGCATCGCCATCGCAGCGCAGTCGGGCGATGGTCGCGAGTCCGTGCTGGCCGTGCTCGAGGACGGAGCGCTGTTCGGTGAACTTCCGCTCTTCGATGACGAGCCCCGCTCGGCCGACGCCCGCGCGCTCACCGACTCGACCGTCATCGAGCTCGGCTACGAGCCGGTACGCGCGGTGCTCGACAAGCGACCGGCGCTGCTCTGGATCATCGTGCGACTCCTCGCCCAGCGGCTGCGCACCACGAACGAAGCGCTCGAGGATGCGGTGTTCCTCGACGTGCCCGCCCGGACGGCCAAGCGCCTGTTGGAGCTCGCAGGGGACGAACCCCGGTTCACGCTGCCGGTCACCCAAGAGGAGCTGGCGGCGATGGTCGGCGCCAGTCGAGAGCGCGTCAACAAGGCCATTTCGCTCTTCGTGAAGCTCGGCTGGCTCGAGATCGAGGGCCGCAGCAACTACCGCATCATCGACCGAGAGGCGCTCGAGGACCGAGCCACGCTCTAGCTCGCGAGAACAGCCAGGGTGCGCTGCCAGGCGTCGGCCGCGTCGTCGGGTCGGTGGGTGGGGCGCTCGGGCGCGTGCACGAACCCGTGGTCAGCCTCGGGATAGACGACGATCTCGCAGTCGGGACGGCTGCCCCACGCGCGTCGCAGCGCATCGATGTCGGCGGCGGGGGTCCACGGGTCGGCACCACCGAAGATCGCCAACGTGGAGCACACGTCTTTGGCCGTGGCCAAGGGCTCGCGCAGGCGCGTCCCGCGCCACTCCTGGGGCACGCGGATCATCCCGTAGAAGGCGACGGCGCGCTCGAACTCACCGGTGGCCGCAGCCTTGAGGATCTGCATCCCGCCCATGCAGAACCCGAGCGCGAGCACGTCGAACACACCGTCGTACTCTTCGAGGTAGTCGCCCGCGCGCGTCAGGTCGTCCAGCTGAAGGGCGTCGTCGAGCTCGGGCATGTGGGCCATCCGAACCATCGGGTCGTCCGTCGCTCGCACTTCGTCCGACGCGCGTGCGAACGGCTCGGGTGCGCAGACGGCGAAGCCGTGCGTGGCCAGGCGCTCACAGAGGTCGTCGAACAGCGGGCGCACACCCATGATGTCGGGGTGCAGCACGATCCCAGCGTCGGCGACGCCGTCGGTGGGCGTCGCGTGGATCGCCTCGACCTTCGCGCCGTCGGAGCCGGTGAGCGTGACGCGCCCGACGGTTGCGGCGCGTGAACCCCGTGCAAGCGCTCCCACTCCCCAACTCCCCCAGGCCTTCCCGGCTCCGCCGGTCTCTAGGTGTACCGCTCGAGGATGCTGGTCTCGGCCAGTCGGGCCAACCCGTCCTTGATCGCCTTCGCGCGCGCGTCGCCGACGCCCTCGACCTGCACGAGGTCGGTCTCGCTCGCGCGCATGATCTTCTGGAGGTTCGTGAAGCGCTCGACCACGTGGTCGGACACGATCTCGGGGAGGCGGGGGATCTTGTGCAGCAAGCGGAACCCGCGCGGCTGCACCGTGCTGTCCAGTCCGAGATCGCCGGAGAGGTGCAGCACGTCGGCCACCTCGGGCAGGTCGAGCAACGTCTCGTCGTCGAGCGTGGCGAGGCGCGACATCACGTTGGCGAGCTCCAAGCCGGGCGCGGCAACGTAGTAGTCCTTCGCGACCAGGCGGCGGTCGTCCTCGACCCCGCCGATCAGCTCGTCGAGCTGAAGCATCACGAGCCGGCCGTCGGCACCGAGCTCGATCACATAGCCTTCGATCTCCTCGGCGATGCGCCGGACCATCTCTGCGCGCTGGAGGACCGTGGCGACATCGCGAACCGTCACGAGGTCCTCGACCTCGAGTGCCGACAGCGATCCGCTCACCGCGTCGAGCCGCGCCTTGTAGCGCTCGAGGATCTGGAGCGCCTGGTCGGCGCGGGCGAGCACGCGCGGCGTGGGCTCGATGGCTCGCTTGAGGCCGCGCACGTGGATCTCGACCTCGCTGCGGTCCTCGGACACGGTGATGACGGGCACATCGATCTGGCGGGCGACGCGCTCCGCGGTCCGGTGGCGGGTCCCCGTCTCGGCGGTGGGGATGTTGGGGTCCGGGACAAGGTGCACGTTGGACCGCACGATGCGCTGGCAGTCGCCCGTGAGGATGATCGCTCCGTCCATCTTCGCCAGCTCGGACAGGCGCTGGGGCGTGAACTCGGCGTCGAGTAGGAACCCACCCGAGCAAACCGAGAGCACGTCGGGCCCGGCGCCGACGACGATGAGGGCACCCATCCGGGCTTGGATGATGCGTTCGATGCCGTCGCGCAACTGTGTGCCCGGCGCGACGAGGCGGAGGGCGACCAGCAGGGCTTCGGATCGCGGCGGGGCTGGCATGAGGCTGGGCCGCCGACCGGCCGTCGGGCGGGAGCGGCGAGGGGAAACGATACCCCTGGATCAGGCCGCTCTGGGAGGTGAGACCAGGGCTCCCACCACTCCAGTTTCGCCCGCTCTGGCACCCAGCGCTCCCTGAACCGCTGCCACCTCGCCCAACACGGCGCGCCGGGCCTCACCGAGGAGGCCACGGACGTGACCTCGGCCCCGCACGCTTCACACCGATGTGCCGTCTTCGCTTTCATCGGAGGCACCATCGCGCCCCCCTAGAACAGTGACCACCGGCGCGCTCTCCGGGATTTCCTCCTTCCCGGGATCCGCGAGCTCGAAGGACGCGTGGAGCTCGAGCTGGTCTGGTTGCTCCGGCTGAGCGGAAGCCGGCTCATCGGCGACTGGGAGCGCGGCGACGCGCTCGATCTCACGCGCCTTGGCCCGCGCCATCGCGCTCACTGAGGGCTTGTTCCCGATGACGTATCGCGCCGGCGGGAGGAGGCGCCATACCCGCCGAGAGCGCGCGACGTCGACGAGGTTGCACGACCGCAAGGCGTCTACGTACGTGCGGGTGTGAAATCGATCGATGAGCACCGCCCGACCCTCGGGCGCGAGGACCCGAGCGATCTCGCGCAGCGCGTGCACCCGCGAGTCGAACCCCTCGATGTGGTGCAGCGCGAGGCCCGACACCACCGCATCGAACGACGCGTCCGCGAAGGGCAGCGCGTGAACGTCGGCGTTCGTCACGTCGAGTCTCTCGTCGACTCCTTCGATGGCCGCATTGTCGAACACGTGATCGATCTCGTCGGCGAGCTCGTTTGAACGCCACTTGTTCGAACGCCAGACATCCACGCCGATCGCTCGTCCGCCCTCATCGAGGCGAGTAGCCACCTCGATCAGGAGCAAACCGCGCCCGCATCCCACGTCGAGCACCCGCTCTCCGCCGGTGAGGTCGAGCCGGTCGACGAGGCGAACGCGCTCACGGATCTTGTGCACACGGCTCGAGCGGACGAGCACCAGGCCGGCCATCGAGACGAGCACCGCGACCACAAGGGCGCCGGCCATCACCGTGACGGCGTCCACGATCCCGGCCACGATGGTCACGAGTAACGAACCGACGCTGACGGCGCCGAGACCCCGAACGACCCGCGGCGAATCGATCCCGTAGTCGCCAATTATTCGTTCGGCGCTGCTCACCGCCGAAGTCTTGCCTGTATCTCGAGGTCAGTTGGAGGCGAAGCGGACGCGGAAGCGAGCACCGCCGCCCGTGGCCGCCTCGACCGCGGCGGATCCGCCGTGGGCCTCGGCCACCTGACGCACGATCGCGAGCCCGAGCCCTGACCCAGGGAGACTGCGGGCGGTCGGCGCCCGCCAGAAGCGGTCGAAGACGAACGGGGCGTCGGCCGGGTCAACGCCCGGACCGTGGTCGCGCACCGAGACTTCCGACCCTTCGACAACCACCTCCACGACCGATCCCGCGGGACTCCACTTGCCTGCGTTGTCGAGCAGGTTCGTGACCGCGAGCGCGATCCGGTCGGGCACGCCGGTCACCTCGGTCGCCTCGAGCCGCGACTCAAAGCGAACGTCGGGCCAGTGGAACTCTGCGTTCTCCACGGCCTCCGCGACCACCTCGTCGAGGTGAACGTGCTCGACTTGCTCGACCGGCTCTTCTCCCCGGGCGAGGTCGATGACACCACCGACGAGCGCGCTGAGCTCGACGAGCTGGCTGTCGATGTCTCGTCGCAAGCGCTCGCGATCAGACGGCTCGAGCTCACCTTCTCGCGCGAGCACTTCGATGTTCGTGCGCAGGCTCGTGATCGGCGTTCGAAGCTCGTGGGACGCGTCGGCGACGAGGCGCCGCTGCGCGGTGATCGAGCTGTCGAGTGCGGCGAGCATTGCGTTGAAGCTCGACGCGAGTCGTGACAGCTCGTCATCACCCCCGAGGCCGACCTGATCGGCGTCAACGCGGCGCGAGAGGTCGCCGGTCGCGGTCACGTCCTCCACGGTCTCCGTGAGCCGGTGGACGGGCTGCAATGTGGCGCGCGCGGCCAGCAATGCGAGGACCGCGGCCACAGCCACACCCACGAGGGCCGCGGCGAGAAGCAGCCAACGGAGGCCACCGAGCACGTCGTCGATCTCGTCGAGTGGCCGGGCGACCTGCAGCGCGGTGCCGGCCGTCCATGGAACGGTCAGCACGCGCACGGACGTCCCGCCGATCTCGGTCTCCGAGAAGAAGGCGTCACGCTCGCCGGCGGCCACGGCTTCGGCAGCCGTGCTGACCGGCAGCGGTCCGCCCACGCCGCTCGACACCTGCACGCTGCCGCTCTCGTCGACGATCTGGGCGAAGCCTCCTGCCGCGCCGAGCGCGGGTGGGGGCAGCCGGTCGGGCGCGCCGGGTCGCCGGTTGGCGCGCAGGCGGACGAGCTGATCAGCGCGCTCCTCGAGCGTGTCATCCACGTTGTTTCGCAGCTCGCGGCCGGTGGCGTCGTATGCGAAGAGTGCAACTCCGACCGCGGCGAGCGTCGCCGCGACGGCTGCGGCGACCACGAGCCGCGCCCGGAGGCTCACGGCTCGCGCAGCGAGTAACCGATGCCGCGCACCGTGTGGATCACCCTCGGCTCGCCGTCGGACTCGGTCTTGCGTCGCAGGTATCCGATGTAGACCTCGAGCGAGTTCGACGCCGGCCCGAAGTCGTAGCCCCACACCCGTTCGAAGATCAGCGAGCGTGGCAGCACCTGGCGGGGGTTCTCGAGGAAGAACTCAATCAACGCGAACTCGGTCCGCGTGAGCTCGAGCAGACGATCACCGCAATGGACCTCGCGGGTGCCGGGATCGAGCGACAGATGCGCGTACCTGAGCACTTGCTCCTCCCCAAGTCCACTCCCGTTCGGACCCTCGTCGGTTCGTCGCAACAGCGCCCGTAGGCGCGCCAGCAGCTCGGCGAGCGCGAAGGGCTTCACCAGGTAGTCGTCGGCGCCGGCATCGAGTCCTTCGACGCGTTCGTCAATCGCGTCACGGGCGGTCAACATGAGGATCGGCGTGCGATCGCCCTTGGTCCGAAGCTGGCGGCAGACGTCCAGCCCGTCGATATCGGGCAGCCGCAGATCGAGCACGACCGCGTCGGCCGGCTCCGCGCGCTGCCGCTCGATCGCCGGAAGTCCTGCTCCGATGCATTCGACGTCGAACCCTTCCAGGTGCAAGGCGCGTTCGATCGACTCGCGCACCGCGCGGTCATCGTCGACGAGCAGCACCCGCATTACGGGAGTCTGACGCGTTGATCTGAGAGTCTGCTGAAAGGATCCTGGCAAGCGCCCCTACTCCCGACGGGGCGGATCTGGTCCGGTCCACGTCGCCGCCGGCACGAATCGCTTGTTCGTACCTTCACCGACCAGCCGCGGCTTGTATGCGTGCTTGTAGCGACGATGGAACGTGCAGAGCGGATTGAGGCCTAGCCCGCGCCACCCTGGTCGACGGCTGCGGCGATCTCGTCGAGGGCGTCCCAGATTGCCGCGAGGTTGATGCCGACGCCCTGGATGGCGGCGGCCGTCGGATCAGGGTGAGCGAGCGTGACCGAGGCGGACACGGCCTCGTTGCGTCGGCGCTGCACGGACTGCTGAAGGGTCTCGTCTGTCATTCGTGGACTCTTGGGCATCGCGTCGCGCCCGTCAAAGCGAGGGCGCGGCCTACGTCATGCCGGGCGGGATCATCGGGGGGCGGCGCGGTGGCGGTGGGGGCGCGTCGGGGCGCGAGCGGCCCGGCCGATGAGGATGCGGCAGGTTCGGGTGCGGGACGTGGGGACGGGGCACGTGCGGAAGATGCGGGCCGCGCCGGGGGCCCTGACCTGATGGCGGGCGCGGGCGGGGCTTGGGACGTCTCTTGGGTCGGGGACGCCCGCCTCGAACCCAGAGAACAACCGCGAGAACGGCGAGCGCGAGCGCCGCGACGAGGAACACGAGTCGCGTCGTGTCGCGCACGCTCGAGGTGAGGGTGATCGGCGTCGCTTCCCCAGGCTTGGCCACGACCGTCTGCGGCTTCGCACCGGGGAGCCGCGCAGTGATCGTCAACCCGAACGATGACTTCACCTGCGCCAGCAGCTGGAGATCGATGACCGCGGGATCGACGCTCTGCGCGGTCAGATTCGCCAGCAACTCCGGATCAGTGGGCACACCAGTGGCGACGTTCTCGAGGTCGATGTCACCGTCCAGGCCGTATTCGGTGGCGAGGAACCCGACGGCACGCGTAGCGCGCACGCCACGGAGTGGTCCGTCGTCGCCACTCGCCTCGTTGATGATGTCGGCGACCTGCTCGACCGAATCGAACGGCTTCGACAAGACGATCGACGCCGACCCGTCCTCAGCCCGCACCCACGCACCGACCTGCCACCCGGCGTCCCCGAGATCATCGAGGCGAACCGCCTGCTCGAGTGCGAGCCCGCCCGACTCTGCGGCCTTCACCGCCTCCGCGTCCGCGTCCACAAGAACGCGCACGACCCCAGACCCGTTCTCCCGAACCCGCACGTCAACGGTCGCGTTGACCTCACAACCAGCGGCAAGGACCGCGACGAGGAGCGCGACGACCGCTCGGCGCGCCGTGCGGTGGGAACGGAACGAGCGCGTGGGATGTGGAGTGATCGAAAGGTTCTAGCCGGAACCCTCGGAGGTGCCGGCAACCTCGACGGGCGGCGGCGGCTCGACGCCCTCGACCGAGCGGAAGGTGACGTCGTCAGAGTCGGGGTCGGCGTCGACCACGATCTTCTCGCCGGCGTGGAACTCCTTCCACAGGATCTTCTCGGAGAGCGGGTCCTCGATCATGCGCTGGATGGCGCGTCGCAACGGCCGGGCTCCGAGCTGCGGGTCGTACCCCTTCGTGGCGAGCAGCACCTTCGCTTCCGGCGTGAGCTCGAGCCCGATGCTCTGGCTCTCGAGCTGGTCCTGGACGCGCTTGATCATGAGGTCGACGATCTCGGTGACCTCTTGCTGGGTGAGTTCGGCGAAGACGATCACCTCGTCGATGCGGTTGAGGAACTCGGGACGGAAGCTCTTCTTGAGCTCGTCCATCACCTTGTCCTTCATCCTCTCGTAGCTCACCGCGTCGTCGGCGGGACCGAACCCGATGTTCGCCTTGCGCAGGTCGGCGGTGCCGAGGTTCGACGTCATGATGATCACGGTGTTCTTGAAGTCCACCGTTCGGCCCTGCGCGTCGGTGAGGCGCCCGTCTTCGAGGATCTGAAGGAGCGTGTTGAACACGTCGGGGTGTGCCTTCTCGATCTCGTCGAAGAGCACGACCGAGAACGGCTTGCGCCGCACAGCCTCGGTGAGCTGGCCGCCCTCGTCGTAACCGACGTAGCCAGGAGGCGAGCCGACGAGGCGCGACACGGTGTGCTTCTCCATGTACTCGCTCATGTCGAGCTGGATCAGCGCGCTCTCGTCGCCGAAGAGGAACTCCGCGAGCGTCTTGGCCGTCTCCGTCTTCCCGACGCCCGAAGGGCCGAGGAAGATGAACGAGCCCGAGGGGCGCTTCGGGTCCTTGAGGCCCGCGCGCGTGCGGCGAATGGCCTGCGAGACCGCCTTGATGGCGTCGTTCTGGCCGATGACGCGCTTGTGCAACTCGTCTTCCATGCGCAGGAGCTTGGCCGTCTCTTCTTCGGTGAGCTTGTAGACGGGGATGCCGGTCCACAGCGCGAGCACCTCGGCGATGGACTCCTCGCTCACCTCGTTGAAGAGATCGACGCCTTCGGCCTGGAACTCGGCTTCCTTGGCCGCGCGCTGCTCGAGCAGCTCCTTCTCGCGGTCGCGCAACGACGCGGCCCGCTCGAACTGCTGCCCCTCAATCGCCTCTTCCTTGTCCTTGCGAACCTTGGCGATCTCGTCTTCGAGCTCACGGAAGTCGGGCGGCGCCTGCATGCGGCGGATGCGTAGTCGCGAGCCGGCCTCGTCGATCAGGTCGATCGCCTTGTCTGGGAGGTGGCGGTCGGAGATGTAGCGGTCGGCGAGGTTCGCCGCGGCCACGACCGCCTGGTCGGTGATCGTGACGCGGTGGTGCGCCTCGTAGCGGTCGCGCAGACCCTTGAGGATCTCGATCGTGTGGGGAACCGTCGGCTCCTCCACCTTGATCGGCTGGAAGCGACGCTCGAGCGCGGCGTCCTTCTCGAGGTGCTTGCGGTACTCGTCGAGCGTGGTGGCACCGATCGTCTGGAGCTCACCGCGCGCCAGCATCGGCTTGAGGATGCTGGCCGCGTCGATGGCACCTTCAGCCGCGCCGGCACCAACGAGCGTGTGCAGCTCGTCGATGAACAAGATGATGTCGCCGCGGGTGCGGATCTCCTTCAGCACCTTCTTGAGGCGCTCCTCGAAGTCGCCGCGGTAGCGCGACCCGGCCACGAGCGCGCCGAGGTCGAGCGTGTAGAGCTGCTTGCCCTTGATGGTCTCGGGCACGTCGCCGCCGATGATGTCGGAGGCGAGGCCCTCGACGATGGCCGTCTTGCCGACTCCCGGCTCACCGATCAGCACGGGGTTGTTCTTGGTGCGCCGGCTCAGCACCTGCATGACCCGCTCGATCTCCTTCTCGCGACCGATGACGGGGTCGAGCTTCTTGTCACGGGCGAGCTGGGTGAGGTTGCGACCGAACTGGTCGAGCACGAGCGAGCCCGACGGCTGACCCTCGCCACCCGGCCCTCCGCCGGGTGCCGCGCCTTCCTTGGCGCCGGCGTAGCCAGACAGGAGCTGGATGACCTGCTGGCGCACGCGAGACAGGTCGGCGCCGAGCTTCACGAGCACTTGCGCGGCGACGCCTTCGCCTTCGCGGATCAACCCGAGCAGGATGTGCTCGGTGCCGATGTAGTTGTGTCCGAGCTGAAGCGCCTCGCGCAGCGACAGCTCAAGCACCTTCTTGGCGCGCGGCGTGAACGGGATGTGCCCCGAGGGTGCCTGCCCGCCGTGGCCGATGATCTCTTCGACCTGCGCGCGCACAGCCTCGAGGGAGATGCCGAGCGACTCGAGCGCCTTCGCCGCAACACCCTCACCCTCGTGGATCAAACCGAGGAGGATGTGCTCCGTGCCGATGTAGTTGTGGTTGAGCAGGCGTGCTTCTTCCTGCGCCAACACAACGACTCGCCGTGCCCGGTCGGTGAAGCGTTCGAACACCCTGGTGGACCTTCCTGATCGGGGGGCGGTCAGGCCCGATTCGTTGCAAACCGGTCCGGCCGAGAACTTCAGTGTACCCATCGGGGTCTCGATGACCCCTTCGCTCTGTACCACGCTCTCGCGTCACATCGGCATCCCAGGTACCGCGCGAGAGGGCCAGTGATGCTTCTTCCAGCGCCAGGCACGCCAGGATTGTTCCCGCCCCGGTTGGTGAAATCGCCTCCTCCTGCGTACCGTGGACGGCGTATGAGGCCGGCCGAGACCCTCGAGCTCGCTCCGCTGGCCGACGACCTCGCTCGCGTCGAGGCCCGGCTGCACGACTCGGTGCGTCACCCCGACCGCTTCCTCGGTGAGATCGCCTCGCACCTGGTCACCGCGGGTGGGAAGCGCATCCGCCCGACGCTCACCCTTTGTGCCGCGTATTCGGCCACCACCGGCGATGCGCCAGCCTCCGAGCAGGCGGTGACCGGGGCGGTAGCCGTCGAGCTCGTGCACCTCGGCTCGCTCTACCACGACGACGTGATCGACGAGGCCGAGACCCGTCGCGGGGTGCCGAGCGTCAACGCCCGCTGGTCCAATATCGTCGCGATCCTCTCGGGGGACTACCTGCTGGCCCGGGCCTCCGCGCTCGCGGCATCGCTCGGTGCCGACGTGGCCGGGCTGCTCGCCGACACCATCGGGGAGCTGTGCCGGGGTCAGGTGCTGGAGCTGCAGCACCTGTACGACGTGGGCCGCTCCGAAGAGGACTACCAGTCCACGATCGAAGGCAAGACGGCGTCCCTGTTCGCGACGGCTTGCCGGATCGGCGGAATGGTGAACGACGTCGACGAGCCGACGCTTGACGCGCTCACCCGCTACGGGCACCACCTCGGCATGTGCTTCCAGATCGTCGACGACTGCCTCGACCTCACCGCCACCGACGAGACCCTCGGGAAGCACGCGGGCCAGGACCTCGTCGAGGGCATCTACACCCTGCCGGTGATCTACGCGCTCGGAGCGTGCGATCCGCTGCGCGACCTGCTCGGCGCGCCGTTGGATTCGGCGCGGCTGCTCGAAGCGCGCGCGCTTGCCACGTCAGACGGCGCGATCCCCACGGCGCTGGACGTGGCCCACGACCACGCGACGAAGGCCAGCGAGGCACTCGCCGGCGCGGAGAGCCTCGACGCGACCGTGACCGCGGGGCTCCGGCGCCTCGTGCAAGGCCTCGTCAGCCGCGATCGCTAATCCGGACAACGACCTTCGACGAGCTCGCCGCAGGCCTCGAGCGTGTCGTTGACGGCTTGCGCGATGAACCCGGCATACGCGCGCTTCCCCGCCGGCGAGAAATGCAGGCCGTCACCGCGCAGGATGGTCGGGTCCTCGATCATCACCGCACTGAAGTCCCCCACCGTCAGGTTCGACCAGCGTTCGGTCGCGTCGCGGATCAGCTCGTTGATCGCGCGACCGGCAGGCGGGGGCGCGGCCGGTCGGTCGTCCACGTGCGTCAGCCAGACCACCGGCCGCTCACCTACGAGCTCCATCATCTGATCGAGACGCGCCGGGAACGCCAACACGTTGGCCGGCTCGAGCGCGTCGTTGGTGCCGAGTCCCACCACGACGACGTCGGGATCACTCTCCAGCAAGGGCGGCACCTTCTGCATCCAGAAAGCGTCCAGGTCCTTGAGCCCGTAGCCAGGGACACCGAGGAGCGTCGGTTCGATGCCCACGTTGCGCAACGCGGCGTCGACGTCGGCCCCTGACTCGAAGAGGTTCGAGTCCCCGATCACCAGGACGCGTGGCGAGGATGGAATCGGTTCACGCGTGGTCGTCGTCGTGGAGCGGCCGGCGGGGTCGGTCGAGCACCCTGAGGTCGCGAATGCGACGGCGATCGAGGCGATGGCGAGCAGGGCGACGCCGAGGACGCCGCGTCGGCGTCGGGTCACGAAGCGAGTCGGGACGGAGCCACCACTTCCTTGAGGAAGTCGAGCACCGCCGCGTTGTAGGCGTTGGGTGCTTCGACCATGAGCGCGTGGGCTGCGCCTCGCAGCTCGAACAGCTGCGAGCCGGGGATCAGCTCATTGAGCTCCTCGGCGTCGCCGAGCGGCGTGAGCAGATCCTGACTACCCGTGATCACCAGCGCGGGCACCGCGACGCGGCACAGATCAAAGCGCACGTCGTCTGGCGCGTCCAGGATCGCTTGCACCTGCGCGGCGAACGCCTCGGGCGTGGCTTGGAGCAGGACGCGCGCCATGAGGTTCAACCATCCGCCGAACCGGCGCCGCAGCCTGGGCCCGACGAGCCAGTGCAGGCCGTCGCTCGCCAGCGCGCCCGTACCGCGCTCCAGCACCGCGTCGGCCCACTCCTGGAGCAACTCCCGGCGCCAGTCATGGTGCTTGCAGGCGGTGCAGGCGAGCACCAGGGAACGGACCCGATCGGCGTGCTCCACTGCGAGGAACTGCGCGATCGCTCCACCCATCGACGCGCCCATCACATGCGCAGACTCGACGCCTTCTGCGTCGAGCACCGCGACGGCATCATCGGCCATCTCGAGGAGCGAGTACGGCCGCGGTGCGCCGGCACTGCCACCCACGCCGCGGTTGTCGACGGCGATGCAGCGAAACCGTCGGCCGAACGCCATGCGCTGGAGTGCCCAACCCCGCGAGTCGGCACCGAGGCCTTGGAGCATGAGGACCGGCTCGCCGTTCGTGCGACCGTACGTGTGATACGCGATCGTCGTCCCGTCGCTCACGGTCGTCGTGCGCATCAGACCTCGCGGAGCAAGTCGTGGACCGCGTCGCGCACGGCCTCGGAGATCTCGGCCGCCGCGAGCTGGTCGTCGGCCTCCGTGCCCGACGGCGGGAGCAGTGGCTCACCCACGAGCACCCGCCACCGACGCACAGGGAGGCCGAGCGGGCCACCGGGCCTGACCGCCACCGGGATCACGGGGAACCCGAGCGTTGCCGCCAGCAGCGCCCGCGGCGGCTCTCCCGCTCCCCTGGTCGACTTCGCTGGCTTCGTCTCTTGCGGCGACGGATGGCCAAGCCACACGCCGCCGCGTCCCCTGGTGAGCCAGGAGGGAGCGAGCGGCGCGGCCGCGAGGTGGCCGGCGCGCAGGAGCGCGGCGACGTCGCTCGGGAGCGAGCCGATCGCGCCGAGCTTGTTGAGCATGGGCCCGACGACCGGGAGATCGGGTGCGCCGACGACGCGCAAGCGGCGGCCGGTCGCTCGGCGCACACCCAGCACGAGCACGATCGGCTCGAGCAGTCCGAGACCACGATTCGCGACGAGGAGCGCGGGTCCGACCTGCGGGAGGTTCTCGGCGCGCTTGACGTGCACACGAATCGGCGCGCCGAGCGGCGCGACGACGTCCATGAAGTGGGGATCGGCGCCGAGCTCGTCTACCGCGTAGCGGCCGTCGAAGCGACGGCGCAGCGCATCGAGCGGCGCGTCGACCGCGAGCACTCGGTCTGCGTCGATGCCGTAGTTCGGCTTGATCGCGGTCCCTGTCACGCAACCCGCCTTCTGGCCGCGCTCGCTCGGCGGCGGGAACCAGCTTGCCGGTCGACTCCGCAGGCTCCGTCTCCTGATTGACGAGCGGCAAAGCCCCTCGCCAATCGCCGCCGCCCTACGGGACGCTCGCCAGCGTCTGCGAGCTCGCTTCGCTCGCCGCCGATCATGCAACCTCCGCGCGTTCGGTCGCGGCGATTGGGGTCACGGTGGCCCAGTCGAACACGTCGACGAGCACTTCCTGCGTCGGGTGCACGAAGCCGAGGTCGAGCACGTCCGTGGCACGGCTGCCGTCGGCAACGCGCCCGCGGTGCAGCACCTCTTCGACGTGGTCGGGAATCGGGGCACCCGCGACGGTGACGAGACGGCGAGCCGCGGCCCATCCCGGGCCGACCACGGGCAGCGGCACCCGACCGCCGAGGCGCACCGCCTGCCATGGGCTCGTTGCGCCAGGCCCGACGACGTTGAGCGGACCGTCGTACCCACGGACGAGCGCCTCGACCATGGCGCGCGCGGCGTCGTCGTGATGGAGCAACGCGAAGGGCGGGTCGGCGAACGCGGGCACCGGAACCACCGGCAGCCGAAGGAGCCGCGCCAGCGGGCTCGGCGCATGCGAGCCGGCCACGACGG
Source organism: Acidimicrobiia bacterium (assembly GCA_040881685.1). NCBI lineage: Bacteria > Bacillati > Actinomycetota > Acidimicrobiia > Acidimicrobiia bacterium. The sequence goes on from JBBECS010000002.1 coordinate 78,203, forward strand.
CGTATCGCAGCGCGCAGACCGCGATCCCGTCGCGGCGAGCCAGATCGGACGCCATCGCCTCGACCTCGAGCAGCATGCGGCCGTACTGCGTGGTAGGCGCGAGCGGCGCGCGCTCGTCGGGGAGCTTGGGCCTGCCGGAGCCGCGGCCGTACACCTCGAGACCGCTGCGCAGCACAACCCGATCGAGCCGTCCGGCGCGCGTCGCGGCGTGGAGCGCCACGACCGTGCACGTCTCGGTCGCGCGGGCGGCCTCGTGCGGCTCGACGCGCGCGTCTGGCTCGTACACGCCCATGTGCGCGATCGCCGTCGGTGCGAAGTCGGTGACGAACTCCGTGAGGCGATCGCGATCGCTCGGGTCGATCCGGGTGAACGTTGCCCGGTGCAACCGCCGCCGCGGCGGCACGAAGTCGCAGCCGGCGACCTCGTCGATGTCAGTACGCGCCTCGAGCATCTGGGCGACCTTCGTGCCCAGCACGCCGCCCATGCCTGTGACCAGCACTTTCATAACTGGTTCTCTCCCCCTGCTGGGGGTTCATCATGCCCGGCCTCGGGGCGCAGGTGGGGGAACAGGATGACCTCCCGGATCGTGGTGACCCCGGCGATCAGCATCACCAGGCGGTCGATGCCGATCCCGAGCCCGCCGCAGGGCGGGAGGCCGTACTCGAGCGCGCGCACGTAGTCGGCGTCGACGCCGTGCGCCTCGTCGTCGCCTGCCGCGGCGAGCTTGGCCTGCGCTTCGAACCGCTCGAGCTGGTCGATCGGATCGTTGAGCTCGCTGAACGCGTTCCCCAGCTCGCGACCGAGCACAACGGGCTCGAAGCGCTCGACGAGATCCGGATCGGATCGGTGAGTACGCGCGAGCGGCGACACCTCACGGGGGTAGTCGATGACGAAAACGGGACCAACCAAGTTGGGCTCGACCGTCTTTTCGTAGAGCTCGAGCACCAGCTTCCCTGGTCCCCAACCCGGTTCGTGTGGGACGCGCGCGTCGTCGCACGCGCGCTCGAGATCGGCGAGAGCGTTGGCTGGATGCACATCGACGCCGGCGTGCTCCTTGATGAGCTCGAGCATCGGCCGACGCGGCCACGGCGGCGTCAGGTCGATGGTGACGCCTTCGACCTCGACGACGGTCGTGCCGATGGCGTCGCGCGCGCACTGGCTGACGAGCTCCTCGGCGATGCTCATCATGTCCGTGTAGTCGGCAAACGCCTGGTAGAGCTCGAGCATCGTGAACTCGGGGTTGTGACGGGTCGACAGCCCCTCGTTGCGGAATACCCGCCCGATCTCGAAGACGCGCTCGAGCCCGCCCACGATGAGGCGCTTGAGATGGAGCTCGAGCGCGATGCGCAGCACGAGCGGCATGTCGAGCGCGTTGTGATACGTGTCGAACGGCTTCGCGGTGGCGCCACCGGCTTGCACGTGCAGCACCGGGGTCTCCACCTCGACGAAACCGTGCTCGGCGAGCACTCGTCGGATGGTCGCGATCACCGCGAACCGGATGGCGAACACGCGGCGGGCATCGTCGTTCGCGATCAGGTCGACGTAGCGCTGGCGAAATCGGGTGTCGACGTCACTCAAGCCGTGCCACTTCTCCGGCAGCGGACGGAGCGCCTTAGCGAGGAGCACGAAGTCGCGCACCTTCACCGACAGCTCGCCCTTCTTCGTCCTCATCACGGTGCCGCTGGCACCGATCCAGTCGCCGAGGTCGAGGTCGTCGAACGCTTCGTGCACGTCGTCGCCGACTTCGGAACGCGACACGAAGAGCTGCACCGAGCCCGTGCCGTCGCGCAGCGTGGCGAAGGTGAGCTTCCCTTGGCGCCGAACGAGCAAGAGCCGGCCCGCGACTCGCACCTCGTCGGCTGTCTCCGACCCGTCCTCGATGTCGGCCCAGTGCTCGTGCACCTCTGCCGCCGTGTGCGTGCGGTCGAACCGAACCGGGTACGGGTCGATCCCCGCAGCCCGGAGCGCGTCCAGCTTGGCGATCCGCCGCGCGCGCTCGTCGATCGGCCCGTCGCTCATTGGTTGCGCTCGAAGATGATGCGCAGGCCCTGGAGGGTGAGCCACGGTTCATAGTGCTGGATCGTGCGCGAGTGCGGAATGATCGAGACAGCGAGGCCTCCGGTGGCGACGACGGTGCAGTCGCCCAGCTCCTTCTGGAACCGCTCGACGAGCGCGTCGACTTGTCCGCTGAACCCGTAGAGGGCACCAGACTGGATCGACTCCACCGTCGACTTGCCGATCACCTGGCGCGGTTCGACGAGCTCGACCCGTCGCAATGCGGCGGCGCGCTCGAAGAGCGCGTCCATGGAGATCTCGATGCCAGGGAAGATTGCGCCGCCGAGGTACTCACCGTCGGAGCTGATCGCTTCGATCGTGTTCGCAGTTCCGAAGTCCACGACGATGGACGGGCCGCCGTAGAGGTCGTACGCGGCGACGGCGTTGGCGATGCGGTCGGCGCCCACTTCCTTGGGGTTGTCGTAGAGAATCGGCATACCGGTTCGGATCCCGGGTTCGAGGACGAGCGGGGGGAACCCGAAGTAGCGCTCGCACATCTGTCGAAGCTCGGTGGTGACGCGCGGCACGCCCGACGAGATGGCGACGCCGCTGATCTGGGACTCGAACGAGAAGCCGTGAAACCCGAGGAACTGCTGGATCATCAGTGCGAGCTCATCGGCGGTGCGCTCGGCCACCGACGCGATGCGCCAATGGTCGGCGAGGTCCTGGTCGTTGAACAGCCCGATGACGGTCTGGGTGTTCCCGGCGTCGATGCAGAGCAGCATGAGAGCGGCTACTCCTTCAACATCGCGCACTCATTCGGCGGCAGGGTACCTGCATCCCTGGTCGACTCGGCCGGCTCCGTCTCCTCCGGTGACGGGCGGCAAAGCCACCCGTCACCTGCCGCCGCCCTACGGGCCATTCGCTTGGGGCGCGACGTCGAGGCCGATGTCCAACGCGGGAGCCGACTGCGTGATCGCGCTGGTCGAGATGAGATCCGCGCCGGTTCCGGCGTAGTCGGCGACGTTCTCGAGCGTGATGCCCCCCGACACCTCGACGAGGGTGTCCGGGCGTGTGCCTTCACGTACGAGGCCCACGCAGTCGGCGGCCTCGGCGGGGGTCATGTTGTCGAGCATGACCATGTCGGCTCCGGCGGCGACCGCCTCCAGGACCTGATCGGCGTGGTCGCACTCGACCTCGACGCGACGACCTGGCCAGCTCTCACGGGCCTGCTTCACCGCTCCGGCCACGCCGAGCGACCCCAGGTGATTGTCCTTCACGAGCACCATCTCCGAGAGTGACCCGCGATGGTTTGCGCCACCACCGGCGCGCACCGCGGCCTTCTGGAGCGCGCGCAACCCGGGAAGCGTCTTGCGCGTATCCCAGATCTGTGCCCGTCTTGCGGCGGCCTCTACGAATCGTCGTGTCAGCGTGGCGACTCCGGAGAGATGGCACAGGAAGTTGAGCGCGGTCCGCTCTCCAGTCAGCAGTGATCGCAGCCGACCGTCGAGGCGCCCGATCAACGCGCCGGTCTCCAACGTCGCTCCGTCGCCGAGTGCCCAGGTGACCCTCACCGCGTCGTCGAGCTGCGCGTACGTCTCCTCGACGCACGCAGTGCCAGCGAGCACGCCAGCTGCTCGAGCGACGAATGTCGCGCTCCCGAGCGCACCTTCGGGCAGGAGTGCTGCCGTGATGTCGCCTAGCGGACCGAGATCCTCGCTGAGCGCGCGAGCGACGGCGTCGCGGACGGCTTGGATCGGAGGGTCGTACTCGTTCATCGTGTGGCGGCAACCGTGTGGAGCGGCGCGAACTTGGGCTTGCCGAAGTGCACGCCGAAGAAGAAACGACCGAGGAATCGATCGGAAGCATCAGGGAAGTCGAGACGGGTGTGCGTGCCCCGCGACTCCTTCCTGGCCAACGCGGCTTGCACCAGCGCTGTGGCAACCGTGTGGAGGTTGCCCACCTCGGGATCGCGGGGGCTTGGCATTGCGCCGAGCTCGTCGAGTGCATGACGGAGACTCGTCCGATCGCGCAGGACGCCGGCGTACTTCGTCATGAGGTCTTGGATCGACTCTCGCGCCACGTCGCCGGTGTCGCGAACTTCGAAGCCAATACCCGTCGCGCCGGGATAGTCACCGAGCACGCCGGCGGATTCGGGCGCATCCTTGCCGCTTTCGATGGCCTCGACGATCCGGGCACCGAACACCAGCCCGTCGAGGAGCGAGTTCGACGCGAGCCGGTTCGCGCCGTGCACCCCCGAGTTGGCTGCCTCGCCACACGCCCAGAGCCCCGGCAACGACGTGGCACCGTCGAGGTCGGTACACACGCCGCCCGACACGTAGTGCGCGGCGGGGGCGCACGGAAGCCAGTCCTTCGTAGGGTCCAGGCCAATGCCCGTGCACGCACGCCAGATCGTGGGAAAGCGGTGCTCGAAGTCCGGGATGCTCGTGCCATCGAGCCACAGATGGTCCAGGTTTCGCTCGACGAGCCGGCGCGCGATTGCCCGAGAGACGACGTCGCGCGGCGCCAGATCGCCGCGAGGATGCTCATCGGCCATGAACGCGACACCCTTCTCGTCGCGCAATACCGCGCCCTCGCCCCTCAGCGCTTCGGACAGCAGCGGCCGGGGCATCGACGGGTGGTGCAGGGCGGTTGGGTGGAACTGCATGAACTCGACGTCGGCCACCGCCACGCCGGCCCCCAGAGCCATGGCCGTCCCGTCGCCCGTCGACAGGCTGGGGTTGGTCGTGACCGCGAAGCACTGCCCAGCACCACCGGTGGCAATGATGGTGTGGCGGGCCTCGATTTCGTGCTCAGTGCCGGCGGCGTCCAGCGCCAGGACGCCAGCTGCCCGCCCAGTGGCCTTCCCTACCAGCAGGTCGCGCGCGAACCAGCGCTCCCGCACCTCCGCCGCCGTCGCACGCACTCCCTCGACGAGCGCGCGCTCGACTTCGGCACCGGTCGCGTCCCCACCCGCGTGCAGGATGCGCGCGGCCGAATGACCTCCCTCGCGGCCCAGCGCGTAAGCATCCCCGTCACGGCGGTCGAACTCGGCTCCGAGCTCCACGAGCTCGCGAACTCGATCGGGACCCTCGTACACCAAGATGCGCACGGCGTCCTCGTCGCACAGTCCGGCGCCCGCGGTCATCGTGTCGGAACGATGTAGCTCCGGCGTGTCGGGTGTGCTCGCGTCGTCTCCCAAGACCGCGGCAACACCCCCCTGCGCGAACTGAGTCGCCGACGCTCCGAGAACGTCTTTGGTCACCACGATGACCGAGCGGCCCACACGCGCGGCGCGGACCGCGGCCGAAAGACCGGCCACACCGCCGCCGAGGACCAGCACGTCGTACATCGGTTCAGCCTAAAGCCTTGTCACGCTGCGCATCAGAGGGCGCGTAGCTCGGACCCACGGGTCGATTGTGCTCGTCGACGTGGACGACCAGCGGGGCATATCGCTCGAGCTCGTCCGCGCCGTAGTGCGCGTAGCAAATCACGATCACGCGATCACCCGGGTGCACGAGGCGGGCCGCGGCTCCGTTGACGATGACGTCACCCTTGCTCCCAGTGATCGCATAGGTCTCGAACCGGGCGCCGTTGTCGATGTCGAGCACGTGAACCTGCTCGTGCTCGACGATGTCTGCGAGCTCCATCAGCGCCGGGTCGAGCGTGATTGAACCGACGTAGTTGAGGTCGGCGGCGATCACGGTGGCTCGATGAATCTTCGACTTCATCATGATGCGGTGCATCGATCAGCTCTCCTGTTCGGTCGGGTCGAACCCGGGAAGGTCAGCGCGGACGTCGGATCCACTCACGGTGAAGGTTGCGTTGTCGATGAGGCGCGGCCCTCCGATGAAGACCGCCACCGCAACGAGGTGTTCGACGTCGTCGTCGAGGCGGTCGACGGCACGAAGGTCATCGGCCCGCACGACCTCGACGTAGTCCAGCCTGGCAAGGGGCTCTGCGCCGACGAGGTCGAGCGCGGCATGACGCACGCGGGCGGGGTCGCGTTCGCCCGATGCCACGGTCTTGAGCGCACACTGGAGCGCCCGGTAGAGCACCGTGGCGGCGGGACGTTCGTCGGGCGCGAGATATGCGTTGCGACTCGACAACGCGACGCCGTCGATCTCGCGAACCGTCGGCACCCCGACCACGGTTACTGGCAGGTCGAGATCCGCGACGAGCCGTCGCACCACCACGAGCTGCTGGAAGTCCTTCTTGCCGAAGTACGCGGTGCACGGCCCCACGATCGAGAACAGCTTCGTGACCACGGTGGCCACACCGCCGAAGTGGTGGGGCCTCGACGCGCCGCACAGCCCGTCGGTCACCTCAGCCACCCTGACGCTCGTAAGGCCGGGGGTGGGGTACATCTCCGAGACCGGGGGTGAGAACAGCACGTCGACTTCTTCCTCGGACGCGGCACGGGCGTCACCCTCGGGATCGCGGGGATACGCATCGAGGTCTTCGTTCGGACCGAACTGGATGGGGTTCACGAAGAGGCTGACGACGACGAGATCATTCGTGGCACGTGCGGCCCGCATGAGCGCGCGGTGCCCTTCGTGCAGGAACCCCATCGTGGGCACGAGTCCGACCGTGTCGTTGGCGCGGCGAGACTCATCGCAGCGAGCGCGTACTGCTGCGATCCGCTCGATCGTGATCATGCGAGAACTTCACGCATCGCGGGATCGTCGCGACCCGAGAGTCGTTGCGCGGCGTCGGCCAGCGCGGAGTAGGCCCGGTGCTCGTCATGCGGTAGCGCCGCGAGGTGGCGTTCCACTGTCGCGACATCACCGCGGGCAACGGGACCTGTGAGTGCCTCCACGGGCCCGAACGCGAACGAGTTCTCGAGCGCAGCTCGCGCCAGGGACTCGAATGCTGCGAACGGAACCTTTGCCGCCGCAGCGAGTCGCGCCACCTGACCCAAGAGAGCAACCAGGTGATTCGAGGAGATGACCGCGGCGGCGTGGTACATCGCGCGGTCGGCGTCAGCAACCTCGAACACGTGCATCCCGACCTCGCGCGCGACCTCCGCGACTTCGGGAGGCCCGGCCACGGCGGCCCACGCCCCGTTCAGCGGCGACTCTGCCGACGGGATGGTCTGGAGCGGGTGGAACGCGCCGACCCGCACATCACCGCGTTCGATTGAGATCGCCGCGAGGGCGTCGAGCCCGTGCGACCCGGAAAGATGCAGCACGAGCGCGCCCGACTCCAGTGACTGTGCAATCGCACGCGCAGTGGCTGTGATCGCGTCGTCCGGCGTGGCGATCAACACAAGGGCGGCGCCGCGCCCGGCGTACTGCACGGGCACGGCGCGGGCATCGAATCGAGCGGCACCCACCCGCGTCGACTCCGCGTCCGGTGTCCGGCCGGCGACGCTGATGATGCGATGCCCCGCGCCGAGCAATGCGACGGCGAGGGCGGTGCCGGCACGACCCGGGCCGACGAGCGCGATGTCCACTGGCAACCCTCTCGATCCAGCCCCCATGCGGGGTGCCGGTCCTGGGTTCTCCCTTGTGCTCTTGGCGCCTGCGGCGCCGGGCCGCAAGGCCACGGCTCGGCGGCGCCGGATACCTGCGCCGTTGATCCTCGCCTCTTACGGCAACTTCAAGGATAGATCGGTAGGGCGCACCCCGGGCCAGCCGCCTTCGGGTTCCACCATGGCCCCGATCTGAGGATCGAGGTCGGCGAGCGGCACCATCACGAAGCCCCGCTCCCACATGCGCGGATGTGGCACTTCGAGATCAGGCTCGTGCAACTCGTCGTCGCCAACCAGCAGCACGTCGACGTCCAACGTGCGCGGCCCCCACCTCTCACCTCGGACGCGCTCCGCACCGGCCTCCAAGTCGTTCGCGACGCCGAGCAGCTCGCGAGGATCGAGGTCCGTCTCGATCGCCACGACCGCGTTCAGATACTCACCTTGCTCGGGTCCGCCGACCGGGTCCGTTGCGTAGACCGGCGACACCGCGACCACGTCGATGTCATCCATCGCCGCCAGCCCATCGACTGCCGACTGGAGGTTTGCGAGCCGCTCGCCCAGGTTCGATCCGATCCCCAGGTACGCCTTGCGACGCCCGAAAGCATGCGTGCCAAACCCGTAGCAGCTCTCGAACTCTCTGACCGTCATGAGACTCAAGCGCTCGCGTGCTCGTGCGAGGGCCTCTTTGGCCTCGTTGTAATGATCAGCGAAGTCGATGTGGTGCACAACGCGACCAGACGTGTCGCGGAACCGCAGGGACACGTTCCGGTCCCCGATCGAGCCCACGACGTCGCCGACTAGCGGGACCCATCCCAGCAAGACGGCCACCGCGGCGCGCCACCTGCCCAACGCGCCGTCCGCGCGGGTGAACTCCACGCGAGCACGAAAGCGATCTGTGGCTCGAGCGTCCCGGCTCCCGGTCACAGCTCGATGCGGACGGCGACGTGGTCGACCATGGCGCGCACGGGCGGATGCAGCTTGCGCACGGTGACGACGACGCCGGTGACGCGCTCGTCGGTGCGGCAGACCTCGGCGATGCGCGTTGCTAGGCGCTCCAGCAGCTGATACCGCTCGGAGCGCACGACGCGGCTGATCGCCTCGGACACCGCGGAGTAGTCAACGGTGTCTTCGATGGCGTCGGACTCACCGGCCGAACCGAGGTCGACGGTGAGCTCCACATCGACTTCGAACGGTTGCGGACGCGTCTGCTCCTCGGGCAGCACTCCGTGCACACCCAGCTCGCGCAATCCCGCGATCACGATCCGACCCATGTCGCGCCCTTTCAAGCTACGGGTGGACGAGTCCCGCGTCGATCGTTGTGGCCACGATCTCGCGTCCGGGGGCGCCGAGCTCGCGACCGGTGATCTTCTCCATCATCACGATGGCGTGCGGTCCTTCGGCGACGACGCCGGCGAACAGCAGGTAACCCGTCAAGACGCCCACCAGGCGCTCACCGAACTCCTCGTGATGGATGAGCACACGCTCCACCGGGTCGTCCAGCCACTTCTTGAGAGTGGTGAACGTGCGCTCGAGTGATTGCGGCCAGTCGTCGTGCCGGCCGAGCGGCACATGCTCGTATGGCAAGCCGGCTTCGTCGTAGGCGTGGAGGTTGTGGGGCGAGTCGAGCAGCGACAGCACGTGGGTGAACCCGTGCCCGACGAGCCAGATCAGCTCTTCCTGACGGCGCACCTTGCGATGGTTGCGCGCGAACCCGCCGGGGCGCTCCGACGCAGCCAAGCGGTCGGTGACGATCCACGCGAACCCGCGCGGTTCGAGACCTTGAGCCCATCGACCGCGCAACGGCGCGCTCACGCCTTCTCCATGGCTCGCTCGCTGCAGCGCAGGGTACCCGCGCCGCGGGCGCTCGCTCGCGTGCCGCTCACGCCTTCTCCATGGCTCGCTCGCTGCAGCGCAGGGTACCCGCGCCGCGGGCGCTCGCTCGCGTGCCGCTCACGCGGCCACCTCCTCCATCGCTTGGAGGAGTGCAACGGCGCGGGCGGCTGGACGAACGTCGTGGACGCGCACGATGCGCGCCCCGTGATCGATCGCCCAGACGACGGTGGCCAACGTGGCGTCGTCGCGGTCCGCGGCCGAGGGATCGTCGCCGAGACCACCGACGCCCCGGACGATCTGGCCGAGGAAGCGCTTTCGGGACGTTCCCACCAGGACGGGCACGCCGACACGGTCGCAGAGGTCGCGCAGTCGCGCCAAAAGCGTGAGGTTGTGCTCGAGCGTCTTGCCGAAGCCGATGCCGGGGTCGGCCGCGAGGGAAGCTTCGTGGATCCCGGCCGCTCGTGCCGCGTCGAGGCGCCCCACCAGGAAGTCGCCCACCTCGGTGACCACGTCGCCATAGCGGGGGTCGTCCTGCATCGTCCGCGGCTCACCCAACATGTGCATCAGGACGTAGCCGGCGCCTGCGGCAGCCGCGACCTCGAGGATCTCGGGCGCGAAGCGGCCGGCCGACACGTCGTTGACGATCACGGCACCGGCGTCGAGCGCGGCGGCGGCCACGGCCGCCTTGGTGGTGTCAACGCTCACCGGCACGCCGGCCTCGACGGCGAGGCGTTGCACGACCGGCACGACCCGGCGCAACTCTTCGAGCTCGTCGACGGGTTCGGCACCAGGACGGGTCGATTCGCCACCGACATCGAGCACGTCAGCGCCCGCGGCGACCAGGTCGAGCCCGTGGGCAACGGCTGCTCCTGCGTCGAGGTAGCGGCCGCCGTCGGAGAAGGAGTCGGGCGTGACGTTGACAACCCCCATCACCGCGGGACGTGCGCCACAAGCCACCGACCACTCGAACATCGCGGCCGCAGCGTACCGGTGCCGCGCGCCCTCCGTGGTCGGCGAAATCCAGCGTCAGAGCCGGTTCCCGGGGTGGGTGATGAGGCTCATGGCCTCGGCCCGGGTGGCTGGGTTGGATTTGAACAGGCCGCGAACCGCCGACGTGACCGTGAGCGCGCCGGGCTTCTTCACTCCCCGCATCGACATGCAGAAATGCTCGGCCTCGATCATCACGAGCACGCCCTCGGGCTCGAGCACCTCCACTAGGGCGTCGGCGATCTGCGTGGTCAAGCGCTCCTGCACCTGCGGCCGGCGGGCAAAGCCGTCGACCAGCCTGGCGATCTTCGAGATGCCGGTGATGCGACCGTCTGGCCCCGGGATGTACGCGACGTGCGCCTTCCCCGCGAACGGCACGAGGTGGTGTTCACAGTTGGAGAGCATCGCGATGTCGCGCACCATGACCATCTCGTCATGGTCGGCCTCGAACGTGCAGGTCAGATGGTCAGCGGGGTTCTCGTGCAGGCCGCCGAAGATCTCCGCGTACATCGCGCCCATGCGCTCGGGAGTGCGCTGGAGCCCGTCACGGTCGGGATCCTCACCGATCGCGATCAGGATCTCGCGCACGGCCTTCTCGATCCGGGCGGTGTCGATGGGTTCGCTCACGATGTTCCTCTCCGCGGTGGCACCGACGTCTCGCTGGCTGCGGCGCTCGATATCCGACCGAGCCCGCTCCCAGTAAAGGGTTGCACACCCTTGAACAGCTCCTGCACGCGTTCGAGCTCCAACGTCTCGTCGGCCACGAGCTCGGCCGCAAGGGACTCGAGCACGGGACGGTTCGCCTCGAGGATCTCGCGCGCAACGCGGTGCGCGTCGTCGACGAGACGGCGGACCTCGGCGTCGATCTTCGCGGCCACCGATTCGGAGTAATCGGGCGTGGTGGTGAAGTCACGGCCGAGAAAGACCTCACCGCGGGGTTGCCCGAAGCGCAACGGCCCCAGCTCCTCACTCATGCCGAACTCCGTGACCATCTGACGCGCCACGGTCGTGGCCCGGTCGATGTCGTTCTGTGCGCCCGTGGTCGGATCGGCGAAGATCATCTCCTCGGCCGTGCGCCCGCCCATGAGCATCGCGAGCTCGTCAACCAGCTCGCTCTTCGTCACGAGGAATTTGTCCTCAGTGGGCAGCGTGAGCGTGTAGCCGAGCGCGCGGCCGCGGGGGATGATCGAGATCTTGTGCACAGGGTCGGAGTTCGGCAGTGCATGGGCGACGAGTGCATGGCCACCCTCGTGATAGGCGATGACCCGACGCTCGCGCTCCGAGATGACGCGGCTCTTGCGTTCAGGGCCGGCGATCACGCGTTCGGTCGCGGCCTCGAGCTGCGGCAAACCGATGAGCTTGAGATCGTGGCGCGCCGAGAGCAGCGCGGCCTCGTTCATCAGGTTGGCAAGGTCGGCACCGGTGAATCCCGGAGTGCGGCGGGCGATCACGTCGAGATCGACGCCCTCGGCGATTTGCTTGCCCTTGGCGTGCACACACAGCACCGCCTTGCGGCCCTCGAGGTCGGGTCGGTCGACCACGATCTGTCGGTCGAACCGCCCCGGGCGCAAGAGCGCGGGATCGAGGATGTCGGGGCGGTTCGTGGACGCGAGCAGGATCACGCCGGTGCGTTGGTCGAATCCATCCATCTCCACGAGCAGCTGGTTGAGGGTCTGCTCGCGCTCGTCGTGACCACCGCCGAGCCCTGCCCCGCGGTGGCGCCCGACGGCATCGATCTCATCGACGAAGACGATGGCCGGTGCTGCCGCCTTTGCCTGTTCGAAGAGATCGCGCACGCGTGACGCGCCGACACCCACGAACATCTCGACGAAGTCGGAGCCGCTGATGGAGAAGAACGGCACCCCGGCCTCACCGGCGACGGCCCGGGCCAACAGCGTCTTGCCCGTGCCCGGCGGCCCGTAGAGCAGGACGCCTTTGGGGATCTTGGCGCCGATGTCACGGAACTTGTCCGGTGACTCGAGGAACTCCTCGATCTCCCGGAGCTCTTCGACCGCCTCGTTCAAGCCGGCTACGTCTGCGAACGTCACCTCGGGTTGGTCCTTGGCGAATGCCTTGGCGCGTGACTTGCCGAAGCTCATCACGCGTCCGCCGCCGTGGGACCGGTTCAGGAAGTACAGGAGGATCGCGATGAACAACACGACCGGGAGCACATCCAGGAGGATCCCGAGCAACGCGCTCTCCTGTTGACCCTCGACCTGGAACTCCCCGATGTCAGCGTCGATCAGCTGCTGGGTGATCCGGGACGTGTATCCACCAGGGAACCGAACCTCGAACTCGTTGCCGTTGCGCAGGTGGCCCTGGATGGCGTGGTCACCGTCGAACAACGTCGCGTCGGCGATCGCTCCCTCGTCGAGGCGCGCGCCGAGCTCGCCCAGCGAGATCGGAGTCGGGCCGGGGTCCTTGGTGGCCGACAGCAAGACCACGCAGGCGGCGGTGACGGTAACGACGATCCCGACCAGGATGTTGCGGCGGCGCTTGGTCACGAGCGAATCAGGTTCGCCGCGCGGTTCAACACCAGGCTCATTGGGGTACGCGCCCGGTGTACTCGTACACCGCGGGCAGGTTGCGGTAGCGCTCGCCGACGTCCAACCCGTAACCAACGACGAAGTCGGGCGGGATGTTGAACCCGACGTAGCGAAGATCGAGGTCGGCCTTCTGGAGACCTTCCTTTACGAGCAGCGCACACACCTCGAGCGAGCGCGGGCCGCGCGCCGCGAGATTCCGGCGCAGATACGCGAGCGTGAGACCGGAGTCGACGATGTCCTCGACGACGAGCACGTCGCGCTCGGTGAGGTCGAGGTCCAGGTCCTTCAGGATCCGGACCACGCCGCTGGTGCGCGTGGCTGACCCGTATGACGAGACCGCCATGAAGTCGAACTCCACCGGGCGCTCGATGGCGCGCGACAGGTCGCTCATGAACATGAACGCACCCTTGAGGACTCCGATGAGCAACGGTGCACGATCGGCGTAGTCGGCGGTGATCTCCTTGCCGAGCTCCCTCACACGCTCTTGGAGCACATCCTCGGGGACGACGATCTTCCCGAGGTTCGGATCCGGTCCGTCCACGGTCAGAACCTATCGCCGGTCTTCGGCGTAGAGGCATCCCCCGGTTCGCCAGACGCGACGCCCGCCGGCGACTTCGGTCGCGCGTGCCTCCCCGCGCGCGACGTCGAGCACGCGCTCCACCTCGTCGAGCGAGGGCGGCGGCGGGCCGAGCCACAGCCGAACCGCCCGGCGCGCCAGAACCGCGGGCATCTCGGCGAGGGGACGCGCCGGACGCGCGCCATCGGCCGGCCAGGCCGCTCGGGCGAGCGTGTCGAGGTAGTCGGACTCGTCGCGGAGGATCGCGGCTTGCCGAGCCAGCACTGGCACGAGATCACGGGCTGCGCCGGCGGACAGCGCCGGGAGGATCTCGTGGCGGATCCAGTTCCGGCGCAGCGAGACATCGTCGTTCGACGGGTCGCGCACGGGCTCCAAGCCGAGCACCCCGCACAGCCCCTCGGTCTCCGAGCGGCGGATCTCGAGCAACGGCCGCACGATCCGATCGCGCTGCACCGGCATCGCGCCAAGGCCGGCCGACGCACTCCCGCGCAGCACGTTGAGCAAGACGGTCTCGGCCTGATCATCGGCCGTGTGCCCGACGAGGATTGCCGACGCATCGAGTTCATCACGCGCGCGTTCGAGGGCTTCGTACCGGGCGGCGCGCGCGCGGGCCTCGTAGTTCGGCCCCCGTTGCACATCGACCTGCTCGACTCGAAACGCCACGCCGAGGCGCGCCGCGTGAGCTTCGACCGCCGTTGCGTCAGCATCGCTGCCGGGTCGTGAGCCGTGGTCGACGTGGACTGCAACGGGGTTCAACGCGGCTGCGTTCGCCAGCACGAGGAGGGCCAGCGAGTCGGGCCCGCCCGAGCATCCGACGACGACGGGCGCGCTTACGTGGCGCAGCCCCAGCAGTCGCTCGACCAACGCGTCGACTTCGGCGGTGCCAACGGTGTGCATCGGGAAGCTCAGGCGACGCGCGTCAACCAGGCGGACGGCGTCGTGAGCTCGTCGAGGGTCGGCAGACACTCCGGCCCGCGCCAGGCCGCGTCCAGCGCGCGCGGCCCGCCCTCGAGCTCGACAGCCTCAACGAACGCCTCACCCACCTCGTACTGACGCATCTTCGTCTCGAGTCCGAGCGCCTTGTAGACGACGCCGGTGAGTCCTTGCGTGCGCCGACGAGACTGCAGCACGTATGCCATGCGCTCCTGGCCGTCGACGTGGGCCCGCCCTAGCTCGTTCATGACGCGGTTGCCGTGCCCTTCGAGCACGGACATGAGCGCCTGCACGCGCCCCAACACGCCGCGGTGCTCGTCGGTTGCCAGGAGCCCGACGATGCCCCCCTCGTCGAAGGGGTTCCGACCGTGGCGGAGCTCGTCGACCGCTCGGAGCAAGGCCCGCACGAGATGCTTCGGATCGGCGTCCACGCTTCCGAGTGCTTGGTTGACCAGGTCGAGGAAGTAGTCGCGCATCCACGGAACCGCGGTGAACTGCGCCCGGTGCGTCACCTCGTGGATTGCGATCCAGAGTCGGAACTCGCGAGGCCGGAAGGCGAAGCGCTTCTCCAGCGCGAGCACGTTCGAACCGACGTAGTAGACCGCATCGTCGGTGGGCGCGCCGTCGTCGTCGGGCACGAGCAGGTCGTACTGGCCGAGCACCCGCTGCGCGAACCAACCGAGCAGCACGCCAAGCTCGGTGGCGGCCACACGACGTCCGACACCGCCGACCGGTGAGCTCAGCATGCGCTCACCGACGCGCGCGGTGAGTGGCCCGAGGAGGCGCCGCATCGAGGAGACGTTGGCGTCCACCCAGCCTTGGCGGTCGACGACCTCCGCGCGCGCGACGCCGCTGGCGCGCAGACCCGTGTGATCGGCGACGAGCGCCTCGGCACGCGCGGTAACGGCCGTGAAGTCGTCGGTGAGCGATGCGGCGAGGTACGAGTCGCCGAGCGGATCGCGCCCAGCGACGCGACGGGCGACGCGTGCCGCCAGCGCCCAGTCGACCGCGTCGGTGGTCGACGGTGGGGCGGCGAGTGCCGGCGCGGTCACTCGACCCGCCGGCCCCGGTACTTCGGCAGCATGATCTTGCGGACGTAGCCGACGCACAACGAGAGGACCATGAGGAGGAAGCCGCCTGCGAGAAAGAAGGAGAGCCAGTAGAACCACTTGAACTGGTCGTCGGCGAAGATCACTGCGCTTCCTCCTGTTCTGGTCGACTCCGCTGCGCGCTCCCGGCCGTCCGGCCAGCGCTGCGCTGCGTCTCCCCCTGCTCGCAGCCTAGGGCGCCCGCGATTCGGCGCCGGAGATCATCGGGCATCGCGTCGCGACATCGCGTCGCGATGACCTGGCGGAACTCGACCTCGTACACGAAGCCATCCGCGCACGGTGGACATCGCTGAATGTGGCGTCGGATCGTCCAACGTCGCCAGATGGCCAGCTCACCGTCGAGGTAATGGTGCATGCGGTACGAGGCCTTGTCGCAGTCCATCACCGCTTCTCCGTCACGCGCTGGTGTTGACGGGCTCGGTCTTCGGGAGCAGCCCTCGATCGCGGGCGAAATCCCACAACCGCTGCTGGAGCTGCTTTCTTCCGCGATGGAGACGGCTCATGACCGTGCCGATCGGCACGTCCATGATGTCGGCGATCTCCTTGTACGAGAAGCCCTCGACATCGGCGAGCAGGACCGCGATGCGGAACTGCTCCGGCAGCGACTCGAGCGCCTCCTTCACGATCTCATCGGGCATCGACTCGAGCACTTCGGTCTCGGGCGTGCGCTCCGCGTTGGCGGCCTCGATCCCGCCCATCCGTCCGTAGATCGAGTACTCCTCGACGTCGTCGAACTCGGTCTCTTCGGGCCGGCGCTTCTTGGCGCGGTACGTGTTGATGAACGTGTTGGTGAGGATCTTGTAGAGCCACGCCTTGAGATTGGTGCCTTCCTTGAAGCCACCAAACCCCCGGTACGCGCGCAGGTACGTCTCCTGGACGACGTCTTCGGCGTCGGAAGGATTGCGCGTCATCCGGAGCGCGGCCGAGTAGAGCGCATCCATGTAGGGCATCGCGAGCTCGGCGAAGCGCGCCTGGTCGGCCATGAGGCCGAGCGTACCGGACCCTTACGACAGCACTGGCAAAGAAAGGTGTGGCCGCTCTCAGGTGCGCCCGAGCACCAGCACAGCGTTGTGGCCGCCGAAGGCGAACGAGTTCGACACCACAACACCCTCACCCAGCGCTCGGGGCTCGGCCACCACGTCCAGATCGATCGCCGGGTCCGGCGTCTCGTAGTTGGCCGTCGGCGGGATCGTGCCGTGCTCGAGCGTCAGCACGCTGGCAACCGCCTCGACGGCACCTGCGGCGCCGATCGAGTGCCCAAGCACGCCCTTGACCGACGTGACGGGCGGCCCGTCGTTCCCGAACACAGCCCGGATGGCCGCAGCCTCCGCGACATCGTTGTGGACGGTCGACGTGCCGTGCGCGTTCACGTGCGCAACGTCGGCGGCGGTGAGGCCGGCGTCGGTAAGTGCCAGACGGATGCAGTCGCGCGCGCCGCGGCCGTCGGGCGGGGGCGCCACCAGGTGGAAGGCGTCGGTGTTGCGCGCGTACCCGAGCAGCTCGGCACGGACCCGCGCCCCCCGCGCCTGCGCATCCGACCGGCGCTCGAGAACCAAGGCAGCCGCGCCCTCGGCGATCACGAATCCGTCCCTGGCTTGATCGAACGGGCGCGACGCCGCCGTCGGGTCGTCGCTGCGTTCCGAGAGGGCGTGGGCTGCAGCAAACGCGGCCATCACCCAAGGGGTGAGGGGTGCCTCGGCGCCGACAGCGATCACCGCGTCGGCGCTGCCTTCCCGCAGGAGCCTCATGCCCTCACCGACGGCGTTCGCGCCGGCCGCGCACGCGGTGGAGATCGTGAGGCAAGGTCCCCGGAAGTCGCGCCGCATCGCGATCAGCGCCGAGCCGGCGTTGGGCATCGCCATCGGCACGAACAACGGGTTCATCCGGCCCTTCGCACTCCCCGGTTCGACCCCGAGGAATGCTCGGGCGCCGCTGTCGGCCGTCTCCAGTCCTCCGAACCCGGTACCCACGACGGTCGCGACGCGATCGGCGTCCACCGATGGCGAGCCCGCATCTCGCAACGCGTCCTCCGCGGCAACGATCGCAAGCTGCGTGTTTCGGTCGCTTCGTCGAACGTCTTTCTCGGACAGCGTGGGCTTGGGGTCGAAGTCGCATTCGCATCCGAAGCGGATCGGTGACTCCGAAACGTCGACGTGCTGCACGTTGCGCGCAACGGAACGACCGGCGACCAGTGCGGCCCAGAATTCGTCCAACGAGCAACCGGCGGGTGTGACCACGCCGAGGCCGGTCACCGCGATTGCGTGCCCACTGTGTCCCGCCATCGGCAGGACCGTATTAGATTTCGCGCGGTCCACTTCCGTCTCTGGGCTGGGAGGCCGAGCGGCATGGCGTTCCCTTCGCTCGACCATGTCCTCGATCAGCTGCGCGCGATCGTCGAAGACGACAGCGTGGGCGCAGACTCCAAGATCGCCGACCTCGGCGTCGATTCGCTCGACGTGTTGGAGTGGGTGTTCGAGATCGAGGGCGCCGCTGACATCACGGTCGACGAATCGCTGTACGAGCCGGAGATCCTCGAGACCGCGACGGTCCGCGAGGTCTACGAGCGCATCAAGCAGGCCGCGTCGGCATAGACGCGCCATGTCCGGGGGGCTATCGCATTCCGTCACGCCGCGAACTCACTGAGCTGTTAGCCGACGTCAGCCTGTTCTCGCGTTGCTCGCGTCGTGAGCGCGCCACGCTGGCGCGCCACATGGAGACGGCCTCCCTGCCAGCCGGGACCACGTTGGTCGAGGAAGGTGAGGAAGGCGACGCCTTCTTCGTGATCCTCAATGGCGCTGCGTCCGTTCGCAAGGGGGACCGCGTGCTCGCGACCGTGGGGCCGGGTGCGTCCTTCGGTGAGCTCGCGCTGCTCGACGGCGAACCCCGAAGCGCGAGCGTGATCGCGACCGAAGATTCGAGCGTCGCGGTGCTCGGCGTCCGGATGTTCCGAACGCTGCTGCGTGAGTTTCCTGAGATGGCGCTCGAGCTCATGGCCGGCTTGGCGGGCGACGTTCGCCGGGCCCGCGACGAGCTCGACGCCACGCGTGATCGCACCGAGTGACGCCGTGATGGCCGGAGCCTGATGCGAGGGCTCGCGGTCTGGGTGCTGCGGCGAAGGTGGGTCGTCATCGCCGCGGCCATCGTGTTCGTCCCACTCGCGGGGTTCTTCGGGATTGGTGTGGCTGACGACCTCTCCGCTGGCGGCTTCGACGATCCCGGTTCGGAGTCCGCCCGCACGACCGAAGCGTTGAACCGCCGTTTCGAGGGCGCCGGCGAGCCAGAGTTCGTCGTGCTGGTCACGGCGCGCAGCGGGTCAGTGGATGACGACGCCGTCGCCGAAGCCGGACTCGCGCTCACCAAGGACCTCGCCCGAGAGCAGGGAGTCGACGCTGCGAGCTCGTATTGGAGCCTCGACCGGCCGCCCCCGTTGAAGAGCACAGACGGGACGCAGGCACTGGTCATCGTCGAGCTGCACGGCGAGCTTGGCGAGCGGGTCGAGACCGCAGAGGAGCTGTCGCCGAAGTACACCGGCCGGCGCGGGCCGCTCGTCCTCGGCGTCACCGGCCTCACTGAGGTCGCGCGCCAGGTGAGTGAGCGCTCGGAGCAGGACCTCGAGCGTTCGGAGCTCATCGCCGCGCCGCTGACCGGCATCGCGCTCGTGCTGGTGTTCGGAGGCGTCGTCGCGGCCGCACTCCCTCTGGCGATCGGCATCGTTGCGGTGATCGGCACGCTGCTCGCCCTCCTGGCGATCGCGTCGGTGAGCGAGGTGTCGGTGTTCTCGCTCAACCTGACTTCCGGGCTCGGCTTGGGCCTCTCGGTCGACTACGGGCTGTTCGTCGTGTCGCGGTACCGGGAGGAGCTCGGCAAGGGCGCTTCCACGAGCGTCGCGGTCGGGCGGACAATGCAGACCGCCGGTCGAACGATCGCCTTCAGCGCGCTCACCGTCATGATCTCGCTCACCGCGCTGCTCTTGTTCCCGCAGGCATACGTGCGGTCATTCGCCTACGCGGGAGTGGCTGTGGTCGCCATCGCCGGGATCAGCGCCGTCGTGCTGCTCCCTGCGCTGCTCGCCGTGCTCGGCTCCAAGGTGGAGATCGGGCGCATCTTCAAGCCGCGCACCGACGAGGCCGGCGGCTTCTGGCAGCGCCAGGCCGAGCGGGTCATGCGGCGCCCGTGGCCGTACGCGCTGGGCGTGAGCGCGGTGCTTGTGGTGCTCGCCATTCCCTTCCTCAGTCTCGAGCTCGGGCAGATCGACGACCGAGTGGTGCAACCGGAGGTCTCGAGCGCGCGGCGCGTGACCGACGACATCCGCGAGAGCTTCCCCACACGGGAGAGCTCTGCCATGCGGTTGTTCGCTCCTGGTGTGAGCCCGGCCGACGATGCCGAGACGATCGACGCGTTCGCGCGTCGCCTACGCCGCATCCCCGGCGTCGCACGCGTCGACGCGGCAACCGGGTTCTACCCTGCGCTCGATCAGGCGATCCCACCCTTCGGGCCCGGCGAGGTGGTCCCGGCCGCGGCGGCAACCAAGCTCTCGGAGCGGTTCTCGAGCGATCGGTTCCCTGACGCCACATGGCTGAACGTCGTGCCGGACATCGAGCCGCTCTCGACTCCGGGCGAGCGCCTCCTCGATCGGGTGCGCGCCACCGAGGCACCGTTCGAGTTCTCGATCGCGGGGCCGACGGCGCGCCTGGTCGACTCGAAGGACGCCATCCAGAGCCAGCTCCCGCTCGCCATCGGTTTCATCGCGCTCGTGACATTTCTCCTGCTGTTCCTGATGACGGGCAGCGTGCTCGTGCCACTCAAAGCGCTCGTGCTGAACGTGCTCAGCCTCACGGCCACGTTCGGTGCGATGGTCTTCATCTTCCAAGACGGACGTTTCGCCGACCTCCTCGGCTACACCCCCACTGGCCGCATCGACACCTTCACGCCGCTGCTGATGTTCTGCATCGCGTTCGGGCTCTCGATGGACTACGAGGTGTTCCTCCTCAGTCGCATCAAGGAGGAGTACGACTACGACCACGACAACGAGCGGGCGGTCGCGGTCGGTCTCGCCAAGACCGGTCGCATCGTCACGGCCGCCGCGCTGCTGCTCACGATCGTGTTCCTCGGGCTCGCGACGTCAGAGGTTCTCCAGGTCAAGCTGTTCGGGATCGGGCTGCTGCTTGCGGTGCTCGTGGACGCGTTCCTGATCCGGGCCACGCTCGTACCGGCATTCATGCGTTTGGCCGGGCGGGTGAACTGGTGGGCGCCGCGCTTCCTGCGGCGCTGGCACCTGCGCTTCGGGATCTGGGAGAACGAGCCGATCAAGCTGCTCGACCGCGCGTTCGAGGCCAAGCGGTAGGCCTAGACGTCGTCGGGGCTCGGCGAACGGGGGTTGCGCTTCGTCCCCCAGTTCGTATCGACGCAGTACTGCAGGATCGTGTGGAAGTACTCGTCGACCGCGGGACGGACGATGTCGTGGCCGGCCAGGTCCGCCTCGAGGTTGGCGGTGTCGAACGAGACCTTGGATGCGAAGTAGGGAAAGAACTGCTCGCTCTGTCGGAGCAGTGGGCGACGCCGGCCCCAGATCGTCGCGTACAGGAGCGGGCGCACGATTCGGTACGAGATCCGCGGCGAGATGAGGAACGGGCGCCGAACGTCGAAGAACTTCGTCGCCGTGTCCAAAAGCTCCCCGCACGTGCTCTGCCCCTTCGGCCCGGCCGCGAGGTGGTAACAGCGCCCCAACGACGCGTCGGTTCCCGTGAGCGCGCCGAAGGTGTCGACGACGTGGTCGATCGGGACGAGATCGACGATCCCATCGGCGTCGAGCGGCACGACCACGGCGAGCCCCGTCGAGAGGACCTTGAGCGGCCAATAGAGCACGCGGAAGTTCGACGTGTACCCGGTGCGCGAGTCGCCGACGATGATGCTCGGCCGGAAGATGCTGATCGGCAGGTCCTGCTGGAGCTCGCGCACGATCTGCTCGGATTCCCACTTCGTGCGCTCGTAGGTGTTGTTGAAGCCACCGGGGACGAGCTCGTCCTCCCGCGCGACACCGGCAGCCTTGCCAGCCACGAACGCGGTGCTGAAGTGATCGACCCGGCGGAGGTCCCCGTGCGTCTGCGCATCGGTCGCGAACCGCAGGACGTTCTGAGTGCCGCCGACGTTGATCCGGCGCGCGTCGGTCAGCGGCGTATCGAGCATCACCGTGGCCGCGCAGTGGATGACCCGGTCGATCTCGCCGATCAGGCGCGCCCGGTCGGCGGAGTCGGCGATCAGAGCGTCGTCGGTGATGTCGCCCGTGACTGCGTGACACCGAGCCCGCGCCTCAGGCGAAAGATTCCCGCCGGCGGGACCGAGGAGCTGGTCGAGACGCCGCTCAGGGGTGGCGCGGCGGCTGGGCCGCATGAGGCAGTGCACGGTCTCCGTTGCGTCGCGGCGGAGGAGATCCCACAGGACGTGGCGTCCGAGGAAGCCCGTCGCCCCAGTGAGGAGCGTCGTCACGATGCGGCAGGTGAGAGCACGAGCGCCATGTAGCGCGAGCTCTTGCGCACGAGCCGATGTGCGCGCGCCGATGCATCGAATGCCTCCCAGTCCTCGCCACTGAGGGAACCCAGCATCCGGTTGTGCTGCACGAGGAGTCGGCGACCCCATCCTCGCTTCCCGAGCCAGGCCACCATGTCGAAGATCGACTGGATCGGGTTGGTCACGTGCGCCGACCAATCCTGGAGCGCGATCACGTCGAATCCCTGGGCGTGGGCGTTGGCGCGGTAATCGGCAACCGTGTCGAAGCGCTCGAACTGCCACGTGCGCCGGACGACGCCGACCTCGTCGGTGTCCCACAGACCTGGGTCGGCGTCGTCCTTCGCCATGAAGTCCATGACCACCACCCGCCCATCGGAACGCACGACCCGCCGCGCTTCGCTGAGGAAGCGACCACGGTCAGGGAAGTGGAAGGCCGCCTCGAGGCACAGCACGCGGTCGAACGACGCATCTGGCAGATCGAGCCGTTGCGCGTCGCCCTCGACGAAGTCGAGGTTGGCCACGTTGGCGTAGAACGTGCGCGCGACCTCAATGTTGCCTGGCAGCACGTCGACACCGGTCACGTGTGTGCTCGGGTGCTCGCCAGCGAGCACGAACGAGCTCGCCCCCCGACCGCAGGCGAGGTCGAGGACCGAGTGCTCGGGTTCCGCACCCAACAGCCGTATGGTGCGGCGGACGAGCTTGAGCTGCGCCGCCGGGAGCCGGAAGCGCGGCGCGAACACCAGCGGCGTCGCGACGAGGTTCAGGAACGTGAACGGACGGCGAAACGGGAACCACCCGAGGTTGAGCATCGGGCCCCAGCTGTACGACCGCAGCACCCGGAACGTGACGTTCGAGGCGTCGTACGCCTCCCCGACGTTCGCGCCTACTCGCTGCCGCCGCAACCCGTCACGACGGCGTCGGCTTCGCGTGGCCCCTCGTCGCCGGGGTTGCAGATGTCATCGACCGCCTCGAGCTGCACGGTTACCTCGGCCGACTCATCGCCCTGCTCGTTCACGGCCTTGAAGGTGAAGGAGCCGAACCACGACACGGTGCCGTCGAGGTTGTCGACGGGCTGGTTCGCCCCGGTCGGATACGTGGTGGGGCCTCCGGTCTGGGTCGGGTCGTCGGGGCTCGACTGCGTCTCGGCAATGCCATTGGTGAAGCAGTCGGCCAACTCCTCCGGCTCCGACGTGCACACCGGCTCGATCTGCACCGGATCGAAGGTGAACACCTCGGTGACCTGGTACTGCATGACGGTGTTCACGGCGACGTTGTCGCCGTCCAGCAGCCGGCCGAAGTTCGCGTCGGGGAGCGCGGTGAACACGATGTAGAAGGTGTGGCCCGGGTTTGTGACCTGGAGCACAAACGTGACGTCGCGGCGTTCGTCCTGCGACGCTACGCCCGGGTACGGGCCGGGGGTCGGCTGGGTCGGATCGCTACTTCCGGGGTCAGGAACGAGCACCGGGTTGGCGTCGACGACCGGCGGGTCGGCCGTCGGACCCTCCGGAGCTGGCTCCTCGGCCGGTTCGTCGGCCGGCAGGATAGGAGTGACCGAGACGACCTCGCCGTCCTCGACCAGGACGATCCCCTCGAACCCGGCGAGCCCGTCGAAGAACAGGTTCTCGACGATCCACTGGTTGGCGATGATCGCGTCGAGCGTCACCTGCGACGGCGCGCCGCACAGCTCGGCGTCGGTCTCGTCGATCTCGGTGGAGTCGCACTCCTCGAGCGGGTCGAGCTGCTGGAGTTCACCGTCCACCGTCGTGAGTTGGACCCCGTCCACCACCGACGTGAACGTGCAGTTCCCCGGCGTCGTGCACGACACCATGAAGGCCGTGCCGACCACCGCGGCCGTGGCGCCCGCGCCCTCTTGCTCGAACGACTCGCTCTCGGTCAGCGCGCTCGTGCGGTTCCACGTCTGACCCGACTCCAGGCTCCCGTTGATCTTCCGGTTGCCCTCATCGTCGGTCAGGCTCACGATCGTGAACGTCGTGTTCACGTCGAGGCGCGTGAACGAGTCCTCCGCGTAATCGATCTGCGCGAAGCCGGTTGCGTCGGTCTGGACCGCGTCACCGACCCGAAGATTCTGACCGTCCGTGGCCGGCTTGAACTCGTCCTTGTTCTTGCGCTTCACCGACACGCCAGGCTCGATGATGACCAGCGTGGCGACGGCCCTCTTCGCCGACTGGGCGGCGGCGGAGCCAGGTGCGTCCGGGAGCGCGGCCGACGCCGCGCTCCCGAGAGAAAACGCGAAGACGACAGCCGACGCGACCGCAGTGGCAAGAGCGCTTGTGAAGTGATGGCGGCGCTGACGTGGTACCTGCACGTGACCCCTCCGCAGTATCGCTGGTCCCGGGATGCTAGCCCTCGGGCGTCGGGGCCGTCTCGCTCCCAGACGTCGCGGCAGCCATCGTGGCATTGCGGGCCGTGGGGGAACCTGCCGCGCCAATGTTCCCACCATTCACGCGCACCGCTATCGGTTGATGTTCACCGCGGGGGTTGTCGGCGCTCAGCCGGTGAGTTGGGGTCCGGCGATCACCGGCTGAGTCACGCTGATGCCACCAACCTCGGTGGACGGTTGCTGGCACGGGGGATCGAGTAGCGCGCTCGCCGAGAGCTGCTGCACGAACGGGTCGGGCCACCTCGCTGTCACGTTGAGCGTCACCGTCTGACCGGCGGCGCCGACCGGCACCGTCTGTGTGACGGTACTGCTGGTCAGCGGCGGCGGCGTCGCCGCCGCGACACTCACCGACGAGGTGGAGAGCCCGAGCGAAGGCGATGACACGTCGGCGGTCATCGTCAGGGGGAAGTCGTTGGTGATGGTCCAAGTGATGAGGAAGGCGCCTGACGGCGCGCAGTCGACCGTGCCGGTAACCGTGGCAGCGTGCCCCGACGCCGGACCCGGCAGGACGAACGACAAGCAGCCAAGGGTGACCACGAGCACGAAACCAACCCGCAGGTAGCGCATGACCGACCTCCCCGTCGAGCCAAGGACGCTAACTCCGCCGGTCACTTCGCCGCAATCCGCGCGTGACCCTCGACGCCAGCGCCGCCGACCCGTCGAGCCGGGGAGGGGACTCGAACCCCTGGCCTGCTCATTACGAGTGAGCTGCTCTACCGACTGAGCTACCCCGGCGGGACCAGGGAGTCTACAAAGGGTCTGTGCTCACACCCGGGGGAAGCTGCAGCACGAGCCGTTCGAGGAGCAGCCCCTCGTTCGGGTTGCGCTCGAGCGCCGCTCGCGACTCCCGACACGCCTCCAGCGCGCGGTCGCAGGCGCGTGGCTCCACGCGCATGGGCGCGCGATCCACGTTCCGCAGCGGCGCGCCGGGCCCGGCCAGCGCGTCCCGGTAGATCGTCTCGAGCGAGGTGATGCCCTCGACGATCGCCTCCCGGCGCGCCATTCGCTCATGGCGCTGGTGTCGGATCACCATGCGCCGGCGTTGCCGGGTGACCTCACGGGGCAGGTATCCGGCTTCGGAGGTCGCCGCGTCGAAGACTGCAACCTCTTCTTCGTTGCGGGCCTTCCTCGCCGCGATCGCGTCGCGCACAGCCGCTCCGAGCTCCTCGGCGAGCCGGGAGGCGGTGCCGCCGGTGCCATCCACCTGTTCCGATGCGGCGACGAACGAGTCGCGCAGTGCTCGACGGTCGCCGATCAACGCGCGCGCCCGACTGAGCTGACCGCCGGCGAGTCGGGCCGCCAACGCCGCGGCGTCGGCGTCATGCCCCTCGGCCGTGAGCGCGCCGGCGATTGCCGTCTCGTCGAGCGGCGCGAGATCGATGCGCTGACATCGGGACCTGGTTGTGTCGACCAGGTCGTCGGGCGCCGAGGTGACGAGCACGATGACCGTGCTCGCCGGAGGTTCCTCGAACGTCTTGAGCAGCGCGTTCTCGGCCTCGAGCTGGAGGCGCTCGGCTTCGAGCACGAGCAGCACCTTGCGCGCCGACGATTTCTCGATCGGACTCGCCCACGCTTCGGGCACGATCTCCTCGCGCGCTTGTGCCACCGAGATCACCGTCGACTCTGGTTCGACCTCGACCACATCCGGGTGCGCGCCCTTGAGCACCAGCTCGAACGTTCGCGGGTCACGGTCTGGCGACACCAGCGCGCCAGCGAAGCAGCGTGCCGCGGTGAGGAGGTCGGCGCCTTTGGAACCAACGAGCAGGTACGAGTGCACCGGACGCTCGGACGCGCGCTGCATGAGGGCGACCGCTCGCTCTTGACCGATCAGACGGCTCCAGGGGTTCGCACCGGTGTCGATCACAGTGCGCAACGATCGCACACGATTGACCAGATCGCTTCGGCGACTTCGTCGGCGGTGTCGTCGGCATTGACCAGCACCCAGCCATGGCTCTGCGCGAGGTCGCGGTATGCCTCGTGGACAGCAACCACGAAGGCGTCGTCTTCGCGTTCAAGTCGGTCGCGACGAATTCCGAGGCGACGGCCAGCGACAGGAGACTCGAGGTCGAGAACGACCACGAGATCGGGCTCGACGCCAGCGGTCGCGAGTGCGTTGACCCGCTCGATCTCGGCGACGCCCAACCCACGCCCGACGCCCTGGTACGCGAGGGAGGACGGCACGTAGCGCTCGCTGACGACCCATTCTCCGCGCGCCAGCGCCGGCTGCACGACCTCGGTCACGTGTTGCGCGCGGTCTGCTGCCATCATCAGCGCCTCGGCCGTCGGATCGACAGGATCAGTGCCATCGAGGAGAAGTGCGCGCACCTTCGCTCCGAGTGCGGTCGCGCCAGGCTCGAACGTGACGACCACCTCGAGCCCGCGCTCACGAAGTCGAGCTGCAAGAAGGTCGGCCTGCGTACTCTTCCCGGTGCCGTCAAGGCCTTCGAGCACGACGAAGCGCGGGTCGGCACTCACGATGTCTCCGCGTCCGGCGCGGGCTCCGGCCCGTCATCACTCTCGCTCGCTTGCCGGTCGGCCCGCTCGGCGCGCAGGACGGAGTGCCGTGCCCACAGTCCCGCGGCGATCGTCATCAGTCCTCCAACCCACAGCGCGACACGCACACCCGGAAGTGCATAGCTGGCTCCACCGATCGAGATGGTGTGGCTGTCGGCGAACAGTCCGACGAACCACTCCCAGAAGTCTGCCCAGAGTGGGGAGACCACCAGCGTCAGCAAGAGGCAGAGCCGGATCACCGTGTAGAGCGTTGCAAAGGTGCGGCCCCGTAGCTCGTCTTCGACACTCTCTTGGAGCGTCGTGAAGCCGGTGACATACGACATGCCGGCGCACGCGCCGACCAGCGCTATGGCCAGAGCGGAGAGGAACAGCCACGAGAACGTCGCACCCACAACGAGGAATACACCCGTTGCCATGACCGAGAGCTCGAACACGAGCTCGCGCTTGACCCGACGTTGGAACGCCAGCAGCGAGACCACGCCGACAGCCGCGCCGAAGCCGAGCGCGGTCTGCAACACGCCGAAGGTCGCACTGTCGCCACCCAAGCCTTGACGCGCGAACACCGGACCGAGGGGGATCATCGCTCCCGCCCCGATCAGCCCGGTCCCCAACCCGATGATCACACCGCGCACTCTCGGATGCGTGGCGATGTAGGCAAGACCCTCTCGGATGTCACGAACCGTCTGCATCCAATCGGGGCGCCGCTCGCGCTTCTCGCGTTCGTGCGGGATGGGAAGCCTCCACACGATCGCCGCCGACACGAGGAAGGTGAACGCGTCGAAGATCAGCGCGAGCACCTCCTGATCGAGCCGCAGGCCGGAGAGCGCGTCGAAGTCGGCGAGCCATCCGGCCAGGGAAGCGAGGAGCACGAAGATGATCGAGGCGAACGGGAACGTCCCGAACGACGCCACGAGCGTGACGGTGTTGACCGACGTCAGGTGCTCGCGGTCGACGAGGTTGGGCACAGAGGCGTCCTTCGCGGGACCCCACAACAAGGTGAGGATCTCCAGCCCGAAGGAGATCAGCACCAGTCCGAGCAGGTTCTCGACGAAGGGGAGCGCGGCGAGCAGCGACGCGCGACCGATGTCGCAGAAGACCATCACCTTGCGCCGGTCGAGGCGGTCGATGATCACGCCGCCGACCGTGGCGAGGAAGAACCCCGGCACGACCCGCGCCACCATGACGAGGCTGACCGCCGCGCCCGAGTTGTCGGAGATGCGAGTTGCGATCGCGAGGACGGCGAACAGCCCGAGCCAGTCGCCGGTGCTGGACGCCACTTGCGCCAACCACAAGCGGAAGTACTCGCGCGTCCCGAAGATCCGCAGGAAGTTCGAGAGAGGCGGTTCGTCCTTGGTGTGTGCCGGAACGAACGGCGCCGGCGGGTCTTCGCTCACGCGCGGGTCAGGCTAGAGGGTGCTCTCTGGCTGATCTTCGTCGGTGGGAGGTGGCGCCAGTGGAACCGGCGGATCTGCGAGGACCGGCACCGCGGCCTTCTTCGCCGGTGACTTCTTCTTGGCGCGCTTCTTGGCGGCCTTCGACGTGCCCTTCTTCACCACTCTCTTGGTCGTCTTCGGCGGACCTGAGCGCTTCGCCGGACGCTTGGTGGCTGGTCCGCGGGCTTCGCGCTCACGCAGCAGCTCGACGGCCTGGTCGAGATCGATCGATGCCGGCTCGACCCCGCGAGGGACGGTGGCGTTGATCGACCCGTCCGTGACGTAGGGGCCGAAGCGGCCGTCGAGCACGCGCACCGACGCGCCGCTCTCCGGATGCGGCCCGAGGTCGGCGATGGGAGGCTTGGCCGCGCGGCCGCGCCGCCGCTTCGGCTGGGCGAAGAGCACCTCCGCTTGCTCGAGCGTGACCGTGAAGAGCTGCTCCTCGGCGTCGAGGCTCCGACTGTCGTCGCCCTTCTTGAGGTATGGGCCGTAGCGCCCGTTCAACGCGCTGACCTCCTCGCCAGAGGAGACACCAACGACGCGCGGCAGCGCGAGCAGCGCCACCGCCTCGTCGAGCGTGACGGAGTCGGGCTGCATGCTGGCGAACAGTGATGCCCGCTTCGGCTTGTCCTTGGAGCCGTCCTCCATCTCGCCCAGCTGCACGAACGGGCCATATCGACCGGTGAGCGCAAGCACGGGGAGCCCGGTGTCGGGGTCGTTGCCGAGGACCCTGGGCCCACCCGAGCCCCGTTCGATGAGCTCTTCGGCACAGGCGATCGTCAGTTCGTCCGGAGGCAGATCGACAGGGACTGGTGCCTTGTCGTCGCCGCGCACGATGCTCGCGCCGTTGTTCCAGACGCGGACGATGATCTCGCGCCCCTGCGCGTCGTGACCGATGGGGATGGCGTTCACTTCCGCCGGGTCGATCGTGGCGAGGTGCTCGTCGTCTACCAGCTCCCGAAGCCCGGCCTGCCCGTTCCCGAACCAGAACGTGTGCAACCACTTCTCGGCCTCGGCCTCGCCGCGAGCGATCGCGTCGAGCGCTTCCTCCATCGTGGCGGTGAACTCGTAGTCGATGAGGTGCGGGAAGTGGCGTTCGAACAGCTGCTGCTTCGCGAACGCAGTCCATGACGGAACGAGTGCGGTGCCCTTCTTCCAGACATAGTCGCGTCGCAGCAGCGTGTCGATGACCGCCGCGTACGTGGACGGTCGGCCGATGCCACGCTCCTCGAGCTCCTTCACGAGGCTCGCCTCGGTGTAGCGAGCCGGCGGCTGCGTGGTGTGACCGGCCGCGTTCAGCTCCTGACACTCGATCGCGTCGCCCTCGGTGAGTGGCGGGAGAATTGACTCGCGGTCTTCGAGCTCGGCGTCAGGATCGTCGGCACCCTCCACGTACGCACGTAGGTAGCCGGGGAACTCGATGGTGCGACCCGTGGCGTTGAACACGATTGCGTGCGACCCTCCGGTTCCGTTGGTGGGCCCAGCTTCGGCCTCGAGACGCGCCGTGACCCGCTGCACGCGCGCGTCCTGCATCTGGGACGCGACCGTCCGCTTCCACACCAGGTCGTACAAGCGCTTGGCGTCGGTCTTCGAGACCTTGATCTCCGGGTCGCGATCGATGTTCGCACCCACGTCATCGAGGGGCTTCATGGCATCGCCGGCCGGGCGGATGGCTTCGTGGGCCTCCTGCGCGTTCTTCACCTTGCCCCGGTAGGTACGGGCTTCGGCCGGCAGGTACTCCTTGCCGTACAGCGAGTCGATGCGCGAGCGCGCCGCCGTGATTGCCTCCCCCGAAAGGTTCGTCGAGTCGGTGCGCATATAGGTGATGTAACCGTTCTCGTACAGCGCCTGGGCCACCGACATGGCCCGAGCCGCGCTGAAGCCGAGCTTGCGCGCCGCCTCTTGCTGGAGCGTCGACGTGGTGAACGGCGGCTTCGGTCGCTCCGTGACTGCCTTCGTCTCGACCGACCCAACCCGGAACGCAGCACCATGAAGCTGCTCCGCCAGAGCGGTCGCCTGGGCCTCGTCGAGCAGGGTGACACCGGATCCTTCGGCGAGCTGTCCGGTGGCCGGATCGAAGTCCTTGCCACTCGCGAGGCGGTTGCCGTCGACGCTCGCGAGGGTGGCCGGGAAGTCAGCGCCGTCGGTTCCGGCCGCGCGGAAGGTTCCCGCCAGGTCCCAGTAGGTCGCGACCCGGAACGCCATGCGGGCGCGCTCGCGATCCACCACGAGGCAGGACGCGACGCTCTGCACCCGCCCGGCGGAAACGGCGCCGCCCGCCCGCCGCCGAGCGACGAGGGACATCTCGTAGCCAAAGAGGCGGTCGAGGATCCGGCGGCCTTCCTGGGCCTCGACGAGCTTCATGTCGAGCTCGCGCCAGTCGGCCAGCGCGGCCTCGATCGCCGGCGCAGTGATCTCGTGGAACACCATGCGCTTGACCGGGACAGATGGCTTGAGGACCTCGAGGACGTGCCATGAGATCGCCTCGCCCTCGCGGTCCTCGTCGGTGGCGAGGTACACCTCGCTCGCGTCGGCGAGTGCGGCCTTCAGCGCCTTCACCCGCTCCTTCTTCTGATCGGGGACGACGTACACGGGGCGGAAGTGATCCTCGACGTCGATGCCGAGTCGCCGCACGTCCTTGTCAGTGACGCTCTTCGGGACTTCTTTGGCACTGCTCGGGAGATCGCGCACATGGCCGTAGCTCGCGATGACGCGTACTGCGTCGCGACCAAGGAAACCCTCGATGGTCTTCGCCTTCGCTGGCGACTCGACGATCACGAGTGGCTTCGGCACGTTGTGCTCTCGTTCCTCCTGTTGCGTCCGCGCGAGCGCGCACGGCGGTCAAGTGTGGCCGCTGAGACCGGCAATACCGCGTATCCGGGTGGAGACTGTGTGCAGACGGCGGTAGCGCGAGTCAAACGCGCTCCGTTTCGCAACATGGCGCGGCGTCTACAGTGCGCCACGTGTTCCCCGGTGTTCTCGGCATCTTTGGCCTCGATGTCGAGCAGTTGATCGACTCGCTGAGCCCCTACGGCGAGGTGGCCTTGTGGGTCATCGTGTTCGCCGAGACCGGGCTGCTCATCGGGTTCTTCCTCCCCGGCGACTCTCTGTTGTTCACCGCGGGGATCCTCGCCGGTCAAGGCAAGCTCGACGTCGTCATGCTCGTCATCGGTTGCTTCGTCGCGGCTGTCGCGGGCGACCAGACGGGCTACACGATCGGGCAACGACTGGGTCCGAGGCTGTTCAGCAAGCCGGAGTCGAGGATCTTCAAGCAGGAGTACGTAGAGCGCACCAAAGTCTTCTTCGAGAGGCACGGGCCCAAGACGGTCGTGCTGGCTCGCTTCATGCCCATCGTGCGCACGTTCGCGCCCACGCTGGCCGGCGTCGGTGAGATGCCGCGCCGCGTGTTCCTCAAGTACAACCTCGTCGGCGCGTTGTTATGGGCGGTCGGCATCACGATGCTCGGCTACGCGCTCGGCGATGTGATCGGTGACGACATCGACACCTATCTGCTTCCGCTGGTCGCCGTCGTCGTGGTGGTCTCGGTGTTACCTCTCGCGCATGAGTGGCGGAGGTCGCGGCGTACAAAGGCCCACCCCTTGGGCGCCGCGGCGGCGGAGGCCGAAGTCGAAGAGCTGTCGGAGATCCTGGACCCCGACGACTGATCTCGGTCGCTCGCTGCGGTTCAGCTGCTGGTCGAGCTCGGAACCGGCGCGTCGGCGCGCTCGCCGAACGTGTCGGCCTTGCGCTTCGAGAATGCAATCGCGGCGAGCAGCACGACCAGCGCGCCGAGTGCGATGCCGAGCCGGGGTGCGGTGTCGTTCCGCAGCGAGATCACAGCCGGCAGGATCAGCAGCGCGACCAGGTTCATCACCTTGATGAGCGGGTTGAGCGCGGGGCCGGCGGTGTCCTTGAACGGATCGCCGACGGTGTCGCCGATCACAGCCGCTTGGTGCGATTCCGAGCCCTTGCCGCCGAGATGCCCGTCCTCGATGTACTTCTTGGCGTTGTCCCATGCGCCACCGGAGTTGCTGAGGAACACCGCCATGAGCTGCCCGGTCAGGATCACCGCCGCGAGGAAGGCACCGAGTGCGAGGTAGCCGATACCGAAGCCGATGATCACCGGGGTGAGCACGGCCAGCAGCGCGGGCGTGGTGAGCTCGCGCAGCGCGGCACTGGTGCAGATGTCGATGACCTTGCCGTGCTCGGGCTTGTCGATGCCCTCCATGATCTTGAGCTCGCGAAACTGGCGCCGGACCTCCTCCACGACAGTGCCGGCTGTGCGTGAGACCGCACGGATGGCGAGCGCCGAGAAGAGGAAGGCGATAGAGCCACCGACGAGGAGGCCGATAAACGTCTTGGGGTCGGCGACGTTGATTTGTGTGAGCGGGTTCCGGAACAGCGCGTCGCCGGTGACGTTCTTCAAGCGCGGGAGCTCGCCTCCGATGGTCTCGATGTACGACGCGAACAATGCGACCGCAGCGATCACCGCTGAGCCGATGGCGAAGCCCTTCGTGACGGCCTTCGTGGTGTTGCCCACCGCGTCGAGGCTCACCATGATCCGCTCCGGCTCGCCGTCGAACTCGCCCGACATCTCGGCGATGCCGGCCGCGTTGTCGGCCACCGGTCCGAACGTGTCCTCGGAGACGACGACACCGGTGGTGGCGAGCATGCCCATGCCCGTGAGTGCAACGAGGTACAGCGAGAACTGGAGCTCGCCACCGCCGAGCAGGATGCCGACGCCGATGGCCATGGCGATCGAGATGATCGACCACACCGTGGACTCGAGGCCGCTCGCGATGCCCGACAGGATCGTGGTGGCGGGGCCGGTCTTGGTGGCTTCCGCGATCTCGCGCACGGGCTGCGTCTCGGTGGACGTGAAGTACTCGGTGAGCCGGCTGATCACCTGCGCGAGCACGAGCCCAGTGACAACCGCAAGGAAGGCGCGCCAGCCCGGACCGAAGTCGCCCCAGCCAACGTTGTTGTCCTGGCCGACGTAGAACGCGGCGACGGCGCCGGTACCGATGATCGTGAGGATGCCGGCCGTGAGGAACCCGCGGTTGATGGGCGCCATCGCGCTCTTGTCACGGTCCGTTGCGCGCACCATGAACACACCGACGATCGACGCGAGCACTCCGACGGCACGGGCGATGAGCGGGAAGACGAGACCGAGTGCGGGGTTGGCGCCTACTGCGGCGAAGGCGGGGACGCCGAGGATGATCGCCGCGACCAATGTGACTTCGTAGGACTCGAAGAGGTCAGCGGCCATCCCGGCGCAGTCGCCCACGTTGTCACCGACGTTGTCGGCGATCGTCGCTGGGTTGCGCGGGTCGTCTTCAGGGATGCCCTGCTCCACCTTGCCGACGAGGTCGGCACCGACGTCGGCTGCCTTCGTGAAGATGCCGCCGCCGACGCGCATGAACAGCGCGATGAGCGAGCCACCGAAGCCGAAGCCGATGAGAATCGCGGTCGACGTGTTCTGGAACGCCATGATGATCGCGGTCGCGCCGAGCAAGCCGAGGCCCACGGTGTACATACCGGCCACGCCGCCGGTGCGGAATGCGACCTTCAATGCCGCGGGCAACGAACCGGTACGAGCCGCGGCTGCGGTGCGCACGTTGCCGCGCACCGCGAGGCTCATCCCGATGAAGCCCGTGAGACCGGACAGGAACGCACCGGCAACGAACGCGAGCGTGCGGAACAGCCCCGATTGCCCGAAGGAGAGCTCCTCCACGCCGTTCGGGCGCAGCACCTCGGTCGAGGAGAGGAAGACCAGCCCCGCGACCGGGATGAGGATGAGCGCGATCGTGCGGAACTGGCGGCGCAAGTAGGCCATCGCGCCTTCCTGGATGGCCTTGGCGATCTCGATCATCTTCGGCGTGCCCTGATCGGCGGCGAGGACTCCTCGCACGAGCACGAGACCCACCACGATCGCGAGCAAGGCGGTGACCGCGGAGAAGACGAGGAACGCCCACTCGGTGTCGCCCAGATGGAACTGCTGGTAACCGCCTTCGCTCGCGAGGACGACGATCTGCATTTCGGCGGGGACTCCCTCTCCGGCGAACTTTTCGGCCGCTGGAAACTAGTCCAACCTGCTTCGGTCGCTCCCTATGGGCCGGGGTACCCGGCCCATGGCCGGTCCCTCCCTGGGCGAGCGCCCTTCCGCTTCGCTTCAGGCGCCGCGACCTACTCCACGTGGTATGGGACGGAGGTCACGACCGTGCCCTTCCGGAAGAGCAGGCGCCCCTTGAGGAAGAGCGCGCTCTGGTTGTGGAGGAGATGCTCCCACCAGCGGCGGACGACGAACTCCGGGATCACGATGGTGATCACGTCGTTGCTCCACTGAGCGTCGAGCTCGTCGATGAAGTCCAGGATCGGGCGGCTCATCTCCCGATAAGGGTTGTAGACGGTCTCGAGCGGGACATCGATGCCGAACTCCGCCCACTGCTCCCGGATCGCTTCATCCTCTTCTTCATCGCTGACCACGCTGACCGCGATGAGGTGGCTCGGGTTCAAGGCCTTGGCGTAAGAGATCGCGTTGAGCACGCCCTTGTGCACGCGACCGACGAGCACCACCACCGTGTTGTTCCACGGGCGAGGTCGATACCCGGGCTCGACCTTCAAGGCGGCGCCGACCTTCCGGTAGTGACCCTTGATCCCCTTGAAGAGGAGGATGATGAGCGCCATCACGAGGATCGAGACCCAAGCGCCGCTCGCGAACTTGGTGATACCGATGATCAGCGTCACGACGCCGGTCGCGACGGAACCCACGCCGTTGATGACGATGTGGCGCTTCCAGCCTTCTTCTCGTTCCTTCTGGTGGTGCCGGACCATCCCGGCTTGGGAGAGCGTGAACGACGTGAACACGCCGACGGCATAGAGAGGGATCAATGCGTTGGTCGTTCCCCCGAACGCGACGAGGAGCACGGCCGCGGCGCCGGCGAGCACGATGACGCCGTTGGAGAACACGAGACGGTCGCCCCGATTGGCGAGCTGGCGGGGCAGGTAGCCGTCGCGGGCGATGATCGACGACAACCGAGGGAAGTCGGCGTAGGCGGTGTTCGCGGCGAGGACGAGGATCACCGCCGTTGCGATCTGGAGCACGAAGAAGATCGCGCCGTTGCCGAACACCTGGAGGCCCAACTGCGCAAGGACGGTCTTCTCGTGGCTCGGGTATGGGCGCAGCTCGTGCGCGAGCACCGACACCCCCATGAAGAGGGTGCCGAGGATGATCGCCATCCAGGTGAGCGTGGCTGCCGCATTCTTCGACTCGGGCCTCCGGAACGCGGGGACGCCGTTCGAGATGGCTTCGACACCAGAAAGCGCGACCGCGCCCGACGAGAAGCCCTTGAGGATCAGGAAGATCCCGAGCGTCCCACCCGCACGCGCCGTGCCGTCGACCGCCTCGAACGCGTGCCGGTCGAACGGCACATGTCCGATGTCGTTCTCGACGAAGACGCGATACAGCCCGTACACGATGAGCCCGGCGAGCGTCAGGATGTAGAGGTACGTCGGAGCGGCGAAGAGCCGGCCCGACTCCTTGATCCCGCGCAGGTTCATCAGGGTGATGAAGAGGATCAGCCCGAGTCCGAGCTCGACGCGCTTGTCCGCGAGGTCGTGGAACTCGGGGATCGAGATGATGGCCGCGACTCCGGCCGAGATGGAGACGGCGACCGTGAGGATGTAGTCCACCAAGAGCGACGCGCCCGCGAGGAGTGACGGGTTCTCGCCCAGGTTCTCGCGGCTGACGACATAGCTCCCGCCACCACTCGGGTAGGCGAAGATCGTCTGGCGGTACGAGAACGCGACGATGGCAAGGAGCAGCGCGACGGCGATCGCGATCGGGATCAGCGTGTTGAGGCCGAGGAGCAGGCTCGACCCGGCGATGGCGACGACGAACAGGATCTCCTCCGTCGCGTACGCGGTGGACGAGATGGCGTCGGAGGAGAAGACCGCGAGCGCAATGATCTTGGGAATGCGCTGTTCCTCTTGCTGCGCGGTCGAGATCGGCCGTCCGACCAGCAGCCTCTTCACCAATGCCAAGGAATCCGCCCTCCAGGACGCGCGCTGATCGAGTCCGCTCAATCCGCTTCGCTCGCCGAGCGTCGATAGCATCGCAGACAGGTCCGAGCAGGAGGCGAACGTGCACGTCGTGGTGGTCGGCTGCGGTCGGGTTGGCAGTGAGCTGGCTGGCAACCTCGAGAAGGCCGGTCACTCCGTCGCCATCATCGACAAGAACGCCACCGCGTTCCGGCGTCTCCCCTCCACCTTTGCCGGGCAGAAGATCGTCGGCTTCGGGTTCGACCGCGACCACCTGCTCGAGGCAGGCATTGAGCGCGCTGACGCCGTCGCCGCGGTGACGAGCGGAGACAA
The DNA here is from genome assembly GCA_040881685.1 of Acidimicrobiia bacterium. NCBI lineage: Bacteria > Bacillati > Actinomycetota > Acidimicrobiia > Acidimicrobiia bacterium. Next base: position 114,884 of record JBBECS010000002.1, read on the forward strand.
CTCCAACATCCTCTCGGCTCGCATCGCGCGCGAGAACTTCGGGATCGACCACGTGGTCGCCCGCATCTACGACCCACGGCGTGCGCTCATCTACCAACGGCTCGGGATCCCCACCGTTGCAACCGTCCGCTGGACGACCGACCAGGTGATGCGGCGCCTGCTCCCGGAAGACGAGCAGACCCACGAGTGGATGGACCCGAGCGGCAAGGTGTGCCTGGCTGACTTCGAGATCCCGACGAAGTGGTGCGGCAAGAAGCTCGCCGGGCTCAACGAACCGGGCCGGTTCTGGTTGACGGCCGTCACGCGCTTCGGCAATGCCGAGGTGGTCGATACGAACTTGGTCGGCCAGGAAGGCGACGTGCTTCATTTCGTGATCGCGGTGACCGAGCTCGTGGCGTTGCGTGCTCGTTTCGATGAAGGTCCGGGGGCGTAGCCATGCGGGTCGCGATCGCAGGAGCCGGCGCCGTCGGCCTCTACATCGCTGATGATCTCCTTTCGAACGGGCACGAGGTCCTGATCATCGAGCAGCAGCCCGCCGTGCGAGAACGCTCGGTCACGGCCGAGGGCGTCGAGTGGGTGATCGCCGACGCCTGCGAGGTGTCCTCTCTCCGCGACGCGGGGCTCGAGCGATGTGACGTCGTGGTCGCGGCGACCGGCGACGACGAGGACAACCTCGTCGTCTCGCTGCTCGCCAAGACCGAGTTCGCGGTGCCGCGCGTCATCGCACGGGTCAACCATCCCAAGAACGAGTGGTTGTTCAACGAGAACTGGGGCGTGGACATGTCGGTGTCGACCCCCCACCTCATCACCGCGCTCGTGGAGGAGGCGGTGACCGTCGGTCGACTGGTCCGGATCCTCCAGTTCGAGGGCGGCCAGGCCCGGCTCGTCGAGGCGACCCTGGCCGAGGATTCGCCCGTCGTCGGCAAGGCCATCTCCGAGATCGACGTTCCCCGCGATGCAACCTTCGTAGCGGTGGTGCGCGACGAGCACGTGGTGATGCCCCGCGGCGACACCGTGTTCCAGGCCGGCGACGAGGTGCTCGCGATGGTGACGCCCACCTCCGAAGAGGAAGTCCGCCGAATCCTCGAGGGCGGCTAGCTCTCCCTACGGGAACAGCGTGTAGAGGGGATTGAAGATCAGGTAGCGCTTGCCGTTCTGACCGACGACGCCTTCGATTGCCACTTTGCGACCGGGGGCGATGCCGGGGATCTTGCGTCGGCCGAGGAAGACCGCAGTGGTCGTGCCGCGACCGTCGGTGATCGCCACCTCGAGTGCCGGCGCGCCGGCTCGCGGAACCACGCGCACCGACCGGACCTCTCCGCCCACCCGCACCTGGGTCCTGACCACGATGTCGGTCATCGGCGTGAGGCCGCAGCCGTCGCAGAACCCGGTCAACTGCTCGCGATCGAGCTCCTGCACCGGTGTTCTCAGCCGCCGAACGGCGCGCTTGAGCTCCATGTCCACCACCGTAGGCGCCCGGCAACGTATCGGGTACGACGATGACGTGTCATAGGCTGGCTGCGCGATGTCGTTCCCCCCTCCGCCGCCGCGGCGAAACGCGCCCGGCGCCACTTCGCCGACTTCCGTTCCCGCCCCTCCGCCGGTTGATCCCGACGCGCGTGCCGCGCGCCGGGCCGAGGAGGGCGGATCGAGCCGTCGTCGCACCGCGTTGTGGATCGTCGCGAGCGTTGCCGTCGTGGCGATGATCGTTGGCGGTCTCGTCGTTGCCCTCGGAGGCGGAGGCAAGGAGCTCGACACGTCGACCACGGTCGAGCTCGAGCTCGGTGAGATCGGCGTGGAGAGCGTCGCGACCTTGAAGGAAACCGACTTCCCGCCGGAAGCGCGCCAGGCGGTGCTCGCGACGATCGGCCAGTACGTCGACGAGGGAACCGCCGTGCCCTTGCGCAAGCGCAAGGCCGATGAAACCAAGCTCGCCGAGATCTTCGACCAGGCGGCAGTAGTACGGCTCGCCGGAACCGACCGGTCGCTCCTGCTGGATGAGGGGTTGCCGAAGGTGGTTGGCAAGGTGACGGTGACCTCGCCACCGGTCGCGCTGATCGCATTGTCCGATGCGAACGGCGAGGTGCTCCTGGTGAGCGCAGAAGTGGACTTCGCGGTCAAGGCGCGGGCGCAGCGCGGTGTGATCACCGTGCAGCGCACCGGAACCCTGGTGCTCACCCCACAGTCCGACGGCTCGTGGAAGATCACCGGCTGGACACTGCACGTCGAGCGGGGCGGCCCGGGCGTCGCCGCGTCCCCCACCGCTGCCCCCCCGACCGCAACCACGGTGCCCTGATGCTGCGACCCCTCACCCGTCTCCTCATCGTGATCCCGCTGTGCGGCGTGCTCGTCGCCGGGCTGCTCTCTGCCGCTTGGTTGGTGGTCGGAAGTCCGACGCCGGCCAAGGGCGCGGTCTGGTTCGAGCTCACGCAGTTCGGCGACACGGAGTACAGCGCCGCGCCGAGCGAACCCTTCTTCTTCCTCGCGCTCGGCACCGACGCCCGCTCGAGCTCCGACCGTGGGCTCGGTGATGCGATCCATGTGATCGGCGTGAACCCGGCCGCGCACCAGGCCACGATCCTGAACGTCCCGCGTGACACCACCGCACCGAGCGGCGACAAGATCAACGCGTACCACTCGCTCCAGGGACTCGAAGGAATCGTGGATCAGCTCAACCAAATGATGGGCATCGAGATCAAGTACGCGATCAGCACGAACTTCTTCAATCTCCACGCGATGGTGGACGAGATCGGCGGCATCGACGTGAACGTGCCGTATCAGTTCGCCGACGACGACTCGGGCGCCTTCTTCGAGCCCGGCGTGCGGCATCTGACCGGTGATGAAGTGCTGCGCTACTCGCGTGACCGCAAAGACTGGGTGGACGGCGACATCACGCGCACCGCCAACCAGGCGCACATCATCATCTCCGCGCTCGCCACATTGCGCGCGCAGAACCCCGGTGACGCCGGGGCGTTGCGCCTCGTTGCCGTCCTGGGGCGCCACGTGCAGATGATGAACATCAGCGTGGCCGGCCTCTGGCGCCTCGGCCGCCTTGCACTCTCGATCGACCCGACGACGATCAAGAACATCACGATCCCCGTCGGCAGCGGCTCAGGCTCGAACCTCACGGTCAGCGGCGGCGCGCAGGCGCTGTTCGCCGACTTCGCGGGCGACGGGATCGTCCAGGGCTGATCGCGCAGCACGGCCGCCGATCTCCGCCCGCGCGGTGGCATGAGCATCGGCGAGGCCGACGATGCTGATCCACACGCGAACGGTCACGATCCGGCCCGCGCACGAGCACCGTTCGAGGTGGGCGTCGTTGGAACGAGCGGTCGCGCGCGCGGCGGCCGCCGCGGCACCCGGGCCGCGGCCGAGGGCGAGCATATCGGCCGCCGCGAGGGCGGCCGCATCCGCGGCGGCGTCGGCACGGGCACTCGCGATCGCCGCAACGCCCATTCGTCCGGCCGCGACGGCGGCAGCAACCGCGACGGCGAGCACACCGACCATGACGATCGACGTGCTCCCCCGTTCGCGTCTCACTTCTCCACCCGCATCACGACCCGTGATCGCAGCGTGGGGTCGGGGAAGAGCGGTCCGACGAGCGGTAGCTCCGTGCTCGAGCGGTACGTCACGACCACGGTGATGGGCTCGCCGACTCGACCCCGACGCCCCACATGCACCCGGGCGCCAGGAAGCGTGCGTCGCGCGGCCCGCACTGCTCGACTCGGATCCGGATCGACGCTGGCGGCCCGCGCGGCCTCGCGGGCTGCGTGAACGACCGCGATGTGATCGCGCACCACCAGTGCGACCTGGAGCACCGCGAGGAGCGCGAGCACCAGGATCGGCAGGACGAGGGCGAACTCGACCGTGGCCTGGCCGCGTTCACGACCCCGCGGAACGCCCACTAGAGGATCTTGCCGATGATGTCGTCGAACAGGTCCTTGATCGCACCGCCCTTGGCCCAGATCGCAAGGCCACCGGCGACGACGGCGACCCCCAGGATCACGAGGGCGTACTCGGCAGTCGTCTGCCCCGCCTCTGCGAACGGGTGCAATGCGCGACGAATGCACTTGATCAGCTTCATGGGATCTCCTCGTGTTCATGTGCCCTTCAGGCCGGCGAGCAGCACGGGCACGACGGACAACAGAGCGAACGCCGGCAGGACGAGGAAGACGAGAGGGAAGAGCAGCCGCACGGGAACAGTTCGCGCACGCGCCTCGGCTCGCCGGCGGAGCGACGAGCGCTCCTCGACGGCGAGTCGACTGAGCGCGTCGCCCACTGGCGCGCCGTAGCGCTCGGACGCCAGCAACGCGTCGACGAGCGTGCGCAGTGGTGCGTGCTCGGAGCCCATGCGCTCGAGCGCGTCCGCGAAGCCGACTCCCAGGGAACAGTCGCGCCGCACCTCCTCGAGTCGGGCTGCGAGCGGTGCCGGTGCCCACTGCGACGCCACCTCGACCGAGAGGTACGGAGTGCAACCCGCACCCACGCCCACGGCGAGCAGGTCGATCACCACCGGCAGCTCACGAGCCATCTCGGCTTCGCGGCGCCGACAGGCGCGTCGCTCGGTCATGCCGCTGAGGACGCGTCCCGCGGGGCCCATCCACCGCTGCACGAGATCACCACGCAATGGGCCTGCGAAGCGGACGGGGCGCGGCGCCGACTCCACGACTTCGAGACGCGAAACCACTGCGACGCGCTCTGCACCGCGCAAGAGCGGCATCGCGACCAGTGCGCCCCAGCCGAGACCGAGGATGATCGGGAGGACGCCGGTCATCCGGAATCTTCCGCACGCACGATGCGCCGCATGACGAGCACGCCCAGGATCTCGAACGTCACGCCGAGGGCGAGGCAGAAGCGTCCGGCTCCGGTGTTGACGAGCACGCCGAGCGACGCAGGATCAGCGATGGCCGAGAACCCGAGGTACGCGATCGGCGCGGCGCCCACGACGATGGCCGAAACCCGCGCTTGTGCCGACAGCGCACGCGCCTCGGCCACAGCACTCAAGCGGTCGCGCAACGAGCCCGCGAGACCTTCGATGGCTCCTGCCGAAGGACCACCGACGGACGACGCGACTGCGAGCGCGCCGCACGTAGCACGCACTGCAGCGATGCGGCGCTCTGCGGACCACGCCGAGAGCGCGCCGACCAGTCCGGGACCGAGGGTCGAGCGCGCGCGGACCCGCGCGAGGTCAGACGCCAGCGGTCCGCCGCCGTCGGCGACCGCGCCCATTGCCTCACCGACGGTTGCACCGCCGCGGAGTCCGGCTGCGATCTGCTCGAGCGCTCCTGGCAACCCTGCGATGAGCCGCCGCCGGGCACGATCACGAGCGAAGTGCAACGCGGTCGGGCCTCCGATCAGCGCGGCGAGCGCACTCAGGAGACCGAGGGTCGGCGCGAGCACAGCTGAGGGGATCGCGACCGCGACGACCGTTGCGATCCACAGCTCGAACGCCGCCTCCGGCTCGAGCCCGATCGCGGCGTCTTCGAGCGCGCGTGCGAGCCACGCTCGAGCTCGGCGTTGAAGTCGCCACCGGCGCGCTTCACCCAGGCGACGCGCCTGCTCACCGGCATCGGCGCGACGGGCCGCGCGCATGAGGAACGTCGCCGAGAGCGCCCCGGTGGTCGCCGCCACCAGGGTCAGCACGCGAACCATTCCACGTCGGGGGTGCGGGCGTCGGGACGGCGAGGCGCGCGAGTCGGCGCGGAGACCGGCCGAAGCCGACCCTCCCGCCACGAGAACAGCGAGCGAACGCCCGGGCCATCGACCGCGGTGACGAGCTCGGCGATCTGTTCCACCCGCCGGGTCCCGCCGGGGCGACGAGCAACGAAGACAATACCGTCGAGCGCGGCCCCGAGCTGGGCTCGGACCGCGAAGAGAGGCAAGCCCGTTTCTGCGAGCAGGACGAGCGTCTCGAGGCGGGTCAGCGCGTCGGCCGCGCTGTTGGCGTGCACCGTTGAGAGCGAGCCGTCGTGTCCGGTGTTGAGGGCTTGGAGCATGTCGAATGCCTCGCCGCCGCGCACCTCTCCGACCACCACCCGATCGGGCCGCATGCGCAAGGCCGCGCGCACGAGGGCGCGCACCGGGATGGCACCCACCCCCTCGGCGTTCGCCGGGCGGGCCTCGAGGCGAACGACATGCGGCTGCAGGAGCCGCAGCTCCGCGGTCTCCTCGATCGTCACGACGCGCTCGTCGTGAGGAACGGCACTCGAGAGCGCGTTCAGCAGCGTCGTCTTCCCGGCGCTCGTGCCGCCGGCGACGACGAGGTTCCACCCGACCTCGACGCTCCAGCGCAAGAACGCGCTGGCGTGCCGATCGAGCCCGAATGCGTCCAGCGGGACCGACCGCGTGCCGAAGCGGCGAATCGTCACGCAGGGCCCGTCGATCGCAAGCGGGGGAAGCACGGCGTGGAGGCGCGAGCCGTCGGGAAGGCGCGCGTCGACCATCGGCGACGACCGGTCGAGTCGGAGCCCCAATGGCGCGACCACGCGCTCGACGAGGCGCACGATCCCCGCCGCGTCGAGGTCGAGGTCGATCCGCTCGAGACGACCCGCCCGTTCGACGTAGGCGCGCCCCGGACCATTCACCATGACCTCGGTGACGTCGGGTGCAGCCAGCAGCGGCTCGAGCGGCCCGAGCCCCGCGACTTCGTCGGTGAGCTCCGACAGGAGTCGCTCGAATCGCGGCAAGGGAAGAAGCGGATCCTCGTCGCGCAACAGCTCAGCCAGCCGCTCGCGAACGACGCGCTGGGCGTCGGGCTGCGCCAGCTCGCCGAGGCCTGGGGCGCGGAGCAGGCGCTCGTGGACCCGCTGCTTCAGGTCGGCGCTCACGCGGCTTCGCCCCGTTGCTCCGTGCACAGCCCGACGCGTGCCAACAGGCGGGCCGTCGGCCGGGCGAGCGCATCCGGTAGGCGCGCGGCGAGCACGCCGGCGTCGACCGCGCGAGCGATCGGCGATCGGACCGGCACACGGGCGAGCACCGGGCGGTCGACGACATCGCGCACCTCGGAGGGACCGAGGGATCTTCCGGCTTCCTCCACGAGCACGATGCCAGCGGCGCGCTCGAGGAGAGGAGAGTGCACCGCTCGGCGCAGCGCGAGATAGCAGCCGCGAAGCACGACCACGGACACGTCGGCCACTTCCACCAGCGCACGAGCGGCCGGTGCGCTCGCGGCGCCCGCGTCGACGATGGTCGGCACCGGGCCATCACGAAGCGCGACCGCCAACGCAGCTCCAGACTCGGCCGCGGGGAGCGGCGCGAGCGAACGATCGGTGCTGCCACGCGGGATGAGTGAGACTCCGGGCGCGACGGTGACGGCGAGGCGCTCGAGCGCGTCGGCCGGTGCCTCGGGACCCGTGGCGAGCCAGTCGACGATCCCAGTCTCGGGGTCGGAGGCCAAGCCGAAGATGGCGGGCTGGTCGCCGGCGACGTCGGCGAGCCGAGCTCCTTCTGCGTCGCGAGCAAGCACCAGGGCACAGGCAGCGGCGATCACCGACGTGCCGGAGCCGCCCTTGGGGGACCAGAGCGCGAAGAGCACGGGGCCTCACCCTCCTCGGATCGACCAGCCGCAGACGCGACCGGGATGCACGAGGAAGGCGCGGGAAGAGCGGGGCGACCGTACGGCCGGCGATCGGAGGTGTCAAGAGGTGCGCGTAGCCTGGCGCGCATGGCGACGGCCGCGTTCTTCGACCTCGACAAGACGATCATCGCCAAGAGCTCGGTGCTCGCGTTCGGCCGACCGTTCTATCGAGAGGGCCTGCTGTCGAAGCGGGCCATCGTGCGCAGCGCGTATGCGCAGGTGATCTTCATGCTCGTCGGTGCCGACGAGGGGAAGATGGAGAAGCTGCGCGTCGCCATGCTCGACATGATCCAGGGTTGGAACCGCGACCACGTCGCCAACATCGTGCGCGAGACGCTCGAAGAGGTCGTGACCCCGATCATCTTCGCCGAGGCGCTTGACCTGATCGCCGAGCACCAAGCCGAAGGACGCAAGGTCGTGATCGTGTCGTCAGCACCCGAAGAGGTAGTCGCGCCGCTGGGCGAGTACCTCGGTGTCGACGAGGTGATCGCCACCCGGGCCGAGGTCGGTGTCGACGGCTTATACACGGGTGAGCTGTCGTACTACGGCTACGGACCGCACAAGGCCGAAGCGATCCATGCGCTCGCGGCACGCGAGGGGATCGACCTGGCCGCCTCGTACGCATACAGCGACTCGGTGACCGACGAGCCGATGTTGCGCGCGGTCGGGAACCCCGTGGTGGTGAACCCCGACCGCGAGCTCGCGCGCATCGCACGAGATGAGGAGTGGCCGATCCTCAACTTCACACGTCCCGTGCGGTTGCGCGACCGCATGCCAGTACCCCCGGCTCCCGCGCTCGCCGTCACGGGCGCCGTTGCCGCGGCCGGCGCCGGCGTCGTGGTGTGGTGGCTCCTGCGCCGGAAGGAGCGGACCGCCGCGTGACGGTCCTGCTCGCGCATCTGCCCACCCCACTCGAGCCGATGGATCGGCTCAGCGACGCACTCGGTGGGCCACGGCTCCTCGTGAAGCGCGACGACTGCACCGGGCTCGCGCTCGGCGGCAACAAGGCCCGCAAGCTCCAGCACCTCTGCGCCGAGGCGCTCGCCGCCGGTTGCGACATGCTCGTCACCGGCGGGGGCGCGCAGAGCAATCACGTTCGCATGACGGCAGCCGCCGCGAACCGCCTTGCCCTCGAGTGCCACGTCGCGTTGTCGACCGACCCGCCCACCGATCCCGAACGGGGCCCCGGTGGAAACCTCCTGCTCGACAACGTGCTCGGCGCGCACCTGCACTTCGTCGGGCCGTGCGACTACTACGCACTCGAAAGCGCGATCGAGGCGCTCGCGGCCGAGCTGACGCGCGCCGGTCACCGACCGTTCGCGATGCCCGTCGGTGGTGCGTCGGTGACCGGAGTCGCCGCATACGCCGACGCCACCGTCGAGCTGCGCGTGCAGCTCGACGGCACTGCCGTCAGCTGGGCAGTGGTGGCGGACGGATCGGGCGGTACGCACGCCGGTCTGCTCGCGGGATTCGGTCACGACGTGCAGGTGCTCGGGGTCGATGTCGGCACACGTCCCGATCTCGACGAGGTCGTTCCGCGGCTCGCCGCCAAAGCCGCGAGCCGAACCGGTCGCGGCGTACCGCCCGAGAACGCGGTCATCGATCACGACCGCTTCGGCGCGGGATACGGCGAGCCCACCGATGGCGCGCTCGAAGCGATCCGGCTCGCGGCCCGGCTCGAAGGACTCGTGCTCGATCCGGTCTACACCGGCAAGGCGATGGCCGGACTGATCGCGGCGGTGCGCGAAGGACGCGTCACGTCACAGGACACCGTGGTGTTCTGGCACACGGGTGGCGCGCCGGCGTTGTTCGCCACCCGCTACGCCGGCATGTTCAGCGCGTGAGAGCCAGGGCGCGCCACGGGCCCGCACTCGGCGGGCCCGGACGGTAGTACGCACTGGAGTGTCAGGCTTCGCGGAACTTTCGAGCCACCGCGACACCGATCACAACCAGGACGAGCAGGAACAGCAGCTTCTTCATGACACTCCCTGGAGTCGGCGAGATGTTGGCGAGAGCGTACCGTACGGCTTGTGGAGCGGCCGAGCGACCCAAGGGGCGGCGTTCGGTGCCGAGCGCCGAGCGAGCGCGACCATGACGGCGACGCCAGCTGAGGTGGCCGCACCAGGGGAGGTGCTCTTCGAAGAGCGCCTCAGTGCCACGCGCCGCGACTGGCGATGGCTGCCGATCGTCTTCGTGGTCACCTTCCTCGCCGCCAGCCCGATCCTCGGGGGCGTCGCCGCGCTCGCATGGTTGGTGAACGTGGTGCGCTTCCGGAATGCCCGGATCGTCGTAGAGCGCGACGATTTGCGGGTCGGACGTCGAGTGGTCCGGCTCTGCGCGCTCGAGCTGTCTACGCTCGGGCAGGCGGGAAACACCTGGCCGTGGCGGGCACTCAACCGTCGGTATCTCGGCGCCAACCCCTTCTGGTCCAACGACTCGGTCGGCATGCGCGGGATGGACGCGGGCAAGCGCTACTGGGTTGCGGTCGGCACCAATCGCCGCGGCGAGCTCGTGGACGTGCTGAACCAGGCCATTCCGCCGGCGCGTGCGCGCGCCGAAGAGCAAGGCACCTGGTCGCCGACGGTCCAGCGGCTGCCACCGGCCGGTTGGCACCCCGACCCTTGGGATCCGACGACGCAGCTCCGGTGGTGGGACGGCGCGCAGTGGACCGGTTGGACCGTGCCGGCCGCCGGTGCCAGACCACCGTCCGGCACGGGGCCGGCACAGCCATGATCCCGATCGCAGATCAGAACCCGGTCCGGCGCATCCCCGTCGTCACGCTGCTGCTGATCGCGGCCTGCGTGGTCTTGTACTTCACCGTCCAGCCGACGGGCGCCCCGAAGATCCAATGGAACGAGGTCGTCGAGCGCCTCGACGAGGAGGATCTCCGGTTCGTCGTCGACAACGCGGCCATCCCGTGCGAGCTGGTGAAGGGCCGCCCGCTCACAGAGCAGGAGTTTCACAGTGGCACGTGCAGTGACGAGGGTGGTCGCTCGCACGCACCGGGCAAATCCGTGTTCCTCGCCATCCTGACGTCGATGTTCCTGCACGGGAGCGTGGCGCACCTGTTCGGCAACATGCTGTTCCTCTGGGTGTTCGGCAACAACGTGGAGGAACGCGCCGGTTGGTGGCGGTACCTGCTGCTGTATCTCGTGGGTGGCGCGGTCGCCACTGCGGCGCACGTCGCTGTCAGCCCCAACTCGACGATTCCGATCATCGGGGCATCGGGCGCGATCGCTGCGGTTGTTGGCGCGTACTTCGTGCTGTGGCCTTCGGCGCGCATCAAGACAGTGATCGTGATCCTGCCCGTGTTCCTCCGGAAGGTCATGGCGCTCTGGCTGCTCGTCGCGTGGCTCGGCCAGAACTTCCTCCTCGTCGGCGGTAACTCGGGCGTGGCATGGGCCGCGCACGTGGGTGGGTTCGCGTTCGGCGCGCTCGTCGGGCTGTGGTGGCGCGCGCAGGACCGACGGCGTGAAGCGGCGCCCTCGTTCCCGGTCGCGCCCGCGCCCGCGTAACGACGACCGTGCGAGACTCGCCACGGAGGTGAATGGGGCCTGGTGGCCTCCCTCGTCTTCAAAACGAGTGGGGCGGGTGATCCCTGCCTGGTGGGTTCGATTCCTGCCACCTCCGCCAAGTTTCCCCGAGCAAGTGACGCTCAGGGTCAAATACGGAACCTCTGCGTCACTTGCTCGGAATGGGGATGGAGGGCGCTACCAGTCGGCGGCGACCACTCCCGCGGCGACGAGCGTCGCCACTGCGTCACCCGCGCTCCGGCGCCACAGCTCGAAGCCGCTCTCACTCGGGACGAGCAGCAACACCTGCTGCCCGGTCGGATCGGAGCCGACGATGGTCACGCCCCGTGTCGGCAGCTCGGCGAGCGGACGCACGATCGAGTTCCCGGCGAGGTCGTACTCGACGAGGCTCGAACCACCTACCGCTTCGTAGACCGCAGCCCACCGTCCCGTCGTGCCGAGCGGTGCGAAGTTGGTCGGACCCTGTTCGGCACCTTGCTCGCCCAGTGCGCGGAACGTCGGGCCGCTCAATTCGCCGGTCGTCGCGGTGTCGACGTACCAGAACTCGGTGGTGGGCTCACGGTTGACGCGCACCATGACGTGCCGGTTGTCGGCGTCCCAGCCGACGGCTCCGACGAGTTCCGCGCCGGGGCCGCCATCGTTCGGCTGCGCGAGCGTGAACGACCGCTCCGCATCCGTCTCGAGGTCCCGCACCATGAGCGGGCCCGGTCCACACACCCCACTTCGGTACGCGAGCTTCGTGCCATCGGAGTTGAGCGACATGAACGAGCCCATCGCCAGGTGCTCGAAGGCGAGCGTCTCCTCGTCGATGCGCACGCGACCGATCTCGCCGGAAGTGCCACAACGATCGGTGCCGCCCTGCTCGTAATACAGGGTCCGGCCATCCGGCGCGAGCTCGAGGCGGTGGTAGTCGAGCGAGGCGGTGCCGATCACGCGTACGACCGATCCATCGGCGTTGATCACCTCGAGGCGTCGGTCCGTGCGCGCGACCACCAGCGACGCCGGCGCGGTAACGGTCAGGGGTGCGGTCGTCGTCGTGACCGGATCGGGCGGCGGCTCGATCGATCGTGGCAGCCAGGCGGCCTCGCGAACGTCGTCGGTGATCGTCGTTGGCTCCGTGTCGCCGGGGTGCCAACGCTGGAGCAGACTGCCGCCGAAGTGCATGAGCACGTCACCTGACGAATTCGCCGAGATGTGCAGCACACCACCTTGGCGAGTTTCGAAGATGGTCTCGACGGGCTCGAGCAAAAGGTCGTCGCCGGTCGGTGGATCGTTCTGGGCAGGCCCAGGGACGCTTTCGAACACCACGAGCTTGTGGAGCTGCGCGCCGTCCGGTGGCGCGCTGTCCTCGAGCGCCACGAGCACGCGCCCGTCGGGAAGGTACGTCGCGCCGTCGGCAGGCGTCGGCAGGTTGAGGAACCTCGTGTCCCCCGGGGATCCGACGGGCACGACTGACACACTCGACCACCACTCGTTCGCGCAGCAGCCGGCCACAATCCAGCGCGCGCTGTCTGGCGACCAAGCGACCGGCGAGAGCGTGGCGCAGCCCTCGCACGCCTCACTCGCGACCCAGACCGTCTCCTCGCCCGTCTCCAGGTTGCGGGAGATGACTTCCGTGCGTCGTCCACAAGGGTCCGCGGCCGGCGATCGCACGTACTCGAGCGTGCGCCCGTCCGGACTCACGAGCGGATTCGTGCCCGTCGCGACGACCTCGACGTCACCACCCGCGCTCGGCACCTTCGCGACCTCGATGCGGTCGCACGGCAGCGCGGCGCGGCGACGGCTGAAGTACACCGTCTCGCCGTCGGGTGTCGCGGAGATGCCACCGAACGTGATGCCGACGTCCTCGGTGAGTGTGCGGATCACGCGGCCGTCGTCGGCCGAGAGCACAACCAATCGGTCGCCGCCGTTGTTCGGACCTTGGACCGCAACGATTTGATCGCCCGTCACCGAGGGGGTGGCAATCGTGTGCTCGTCACTCTTGAGCACGCCCGTCGCGACGACGATCACGGCGACCATCCCAACTGCGGTGACCGCCGCGGCGACTCGCTGCGTCATCTGTCGGCGGCGACGAATGCTGTTGGCGCGGGCGCGCACGCGACCCCAGGCATCGGTCGGCGCACCGCCAGCCCCGGCGTCGTCGCGGAGCGCGCCCCGCAGCAGGTCGTCGTGGTCGTTGGTGCTCATGCGTGTTCCTCTTTTTCGAGTACGAGTCCGAGCGCGGCGAGCGCGCGATGGAGGTGCTGCTTCACGGAGCCCTCGCTGATACCGAGCGTGGTTGCCGCCTCGATGGTCGAGCAGTCGAGGTAGTAACGGAGCACAACGCACTCACGCTGACGGCGCGGCAGCGCGCGGACGGCACTGGCGACGGTTCGCACTCGCTCGCGCGCGACGGCGGCGCTCTCCGCCGACGCGATGTCCGGCACGGGTGTCAGGCGCGTTCTTCGCACGGTGCGCCGGCGCCGAAGGCCGCCTCGAGCGAGGTTCACAACCGCGCGGCGAACGTACGGCAGCGGATCGTCTTGGTCGCGCAGGCGCGGCCACGACGCGTACGCCCGGGCGAACGCTTCCTGCACGACCTCTTCTGCGTGGCCCCGGTCGTCAACGAGCAGCCGGGCCAGCCCCACGAGCGGCTCGTACTGCGCCCGGAACAGCCCGCCCAGCACGGCGTCGGCGTTTCCGGGCCTCATGGTCTCGCCCGCGCCCCCCGAATGCTCGGTCCCCACCTCGACCATGATCACGCCTGTACAGACGCGTGGGCAGCGTTTTGGTTGACCAAGGACGGGACCGTGGTCACGTGGCGAGTGCGGGTCCGTCAGCCCGGAACACCAGGGCGAGCACCACGTCGGCATCGACCGAGGTGACGCGTCGGTCGTCCGCCAACGCCTCGGCCCCCCACCACTCGACGACGGTCATCCCGACCGTACAGACGCACTCGGCGACGCGAACGTTGACCGACGGGGTGAGCTGCCACCGCCAGCCCGTGGTCAGCCGGGCTTTGGCAATGCGGCACGGAGGTCGGCCAGGCGTTGCACCGGGATGGGCCGCCGTTCCAGGAGCTCGTCGAAGCGGGCCTTGGCGTGGTCGTAGAGCCGCCGGTCGAGCGCGTTGTGCTCTTCGATCACGGCTCGGGTTGCCGGGGCGACGGCCTCGATCGCCGGCCGCGGGCTGGTCACGTTGACTGTGGTGTACACGGGCAGATCCCAGCCGAACGTGCGCGCAAGATGAAGAAGTGACTCGTCGAACCGCTCCTGGACGCCGAACACGACGTGACGATCCAAGCGTTCCATCGCCCGCTCGAGCTCTCGCTCACCCGGCTCCACCGCGCGGAGGGACACGTCACCACCGATGAGGCCGGTCTGGGCGTCGTTCACGAGGTGACGAAGCGGCGAGCCGGTCACGTGCTGCTCGAGTGAGGGATGCGCCGGGTCGATGTCGTGGAGGGACACGAGTGACGGCTGCGTCAACGCGTAGGAGAAGTGCGACACAATCCGATCGACCGGATCCCGCAGCAAGGTTGCGTACACCGATCGCCCGGGCAGGTGCTCAGCGACGCCGTAGGGCAGGTGGCCGACGACCGCGCGAACGGCGCGGCGCCGACGAGCGGGCCAACCGAGGAGCTCCTCGACCGGGATACCGAACTCCCCGCCGTACACGCGCGCGATCCGCTCGACCCCGTACTCGCGCTCGATCACCCCGACCAGCGTCGTGCCCGCGGTCTTGGGCACATGGAGGAACACGAGACGAGGCCTCGCCATGCGAGCCCACCGTGAACGTGCGGTCAGACGGCGAGCAGGTCGCGGGCGCCGGTGTCCGCGGACGGGTGACGCAGCTTGCTCATCGCTCGGGCCTCGATCTGGCGGATGCGCTCGCGCGTGAGGTTGAAGTACTCGCCAACCTCTTCGAGCGTGCGCGGCTCACCGCGGTCGAGCCCGAAGCGCAGCGCCAGGATCTGACGCTCGCGCTCGTCGAGCGGTGCGAGGAGCTTCTCGATCTCGTCGGGCAGCAGCGCGGTGGCAGCAACCTCGAACGGCGACTCGGCCGAGCGATCCTCGACGATGTCGCCGAGCTCGGCGTCGCCGTCTTCGCGCAACGGCTCCGACAGCGAGAGCGGCTCGGCCGCGAAGCGCAGTGCCTCCGTGACCTTGTCCTCGGGCATCTCCACTTCGATCGCGAGCTCCGCGAGCGTGGCCGGGCGTCCGAGCTTGAGCTCGAGACGCGAACGCGCCTTCTGGAGCCGGGCCAACGTGTCGCCGGCGTGCACCGGGAGGCGGATCGTGCGGCCGGTGTTGGCGATGCCGCGGGTGATGGCCTGGCGGATCCACCACGTCGCATACGTGGAGAACTTGAAGCCCTTGCGCCAGTCGAACTTCTCGACCGCGTGCATCAGGCCGAGGTTGCCCTCCTGGATGAGGTCGAGGAGGGGGAGGCCGGAGGCCTGGTACTTCTTGGCGATCGAGACCACGAGCCGGAGGTTGGACTGCACGAAGGTGCGCTGGGCCTGCTCGCCCTCTCGGGCGATCTTGCGCAGCTCACGCTTCTTGGCCGGGGTCAGCTTCTTGATCGGTGTGCGCTCGAACTCGTCGCGCCCGGCATTCCCCCGTTCGATCTGCTGGGCGAGGCGAACCTCGTCGTCCTTGGTGAGCAATGGGTACTGCCCGATGTCAGTGAGATAGAGCCGGACGAGATCCTCCTCGTCCCGCTCGACACGCTCCTTGGCCACGGATGCCTTTCGAGGTGCTTGCGGTCTCTTCGAGCTTGTGGAAAACCGCCGGGAGGCGGTGGATGTTCCCTGGTCACGGCGGTCGGGGGGCGGCCGCCCTCCGTACCATAACGACCTCGTCAAGCGAGGCTTTCCACAGGTCCTGAAGAGGCGGTGCGCCCCTTGGGGGCCTGCCATGTTATCGGCCGATCGAGCCTGTTCCTGCATCGATTCTGCGCAGCGCCTCGAGCTCGGCGAGCTCGGCCCGCTCGTGCTCGAGCACGAGCCCGACCGCCCGGCGGGCAGGACCGTCACGCACCGGCCGCATCGCAGCGAGGTGCTGCTCGTAGCAGGCGATCGTGCCCACGAGGACGTCGAGCGCACGTTCGAGCCGGGTCGACGTCGTTGCGGCCGCCAGCATCCGGGAGACCCGTGTACGCCACTCCTTGTCCAACGGGGCTCGCTGCTCGACGTGGTGGTCGCGTGTGTCAGGGCGCAGCGGCTCGAGGAGCTGGGCGTGCCACGCGTGATGACGGGAGTGCCGCCCGAGCGCGAGCTTGATGCCCGGCTCCGGGGTCGTGGTGACCCAACGCCCGAGCACCTCGAAGAGCCGTCGCTCCAACCACGTCGCGTGACTGAGGAACCGCGCCAAGTCGTCGATGGTCAGGCCGGGGGACACCCATGGAGGGTACGCGACGGGTCAGAACGGATGCGGCTCGACGAGCTCGGGGTGAGGGACTTGCGTGCGCCCCGGGCCGAGCTCGGCGATGGTGATGCCCACCAGGATCACGCCCGCACCCGCGAGCTCCACGGCGCCGAGGCGTTCGCCGTCGACGTACCCCGCGGCGGCGGCGAAGACCGGCTCCATGAGCAGGATGAGCGCGGCGCGGCTCGCGGCGATGTGCCGTTGTCCCCACACCTGAAGCGACAGCGCCACCGACGAGCAGGCGATCCCGGTGAACGCAGCCGCGAACACGGCAACTCCGGTGAGCTCACCGACCCCCTGTGCCGCCGTGCCGGGCACGCACAGCACCAAGACCACGATCATCTGCACCGTGGTGAACGGGATCGCGTGCACACGCCGCGCGTACTCGCCTTGGAAGACGATCCAGGCCGCGAAGATGACCGCGCACAGCAGCGTCCACAGCTCACCGACGCCAAGCGCGAGATCGGCGCCCGTGAGGAGGTAGAGACCGACGGTCGCGAGCGCGATGCCGACCAGCACACCGACCGGCGGGAGCTTGCGGTGCAGCGCGCCCTCCACGAGCGGCGTGAACACCACGTACAAGCCGGTGATGAACGCCGACGTCGAGGGTGACGCGGTCTGGAGTCCGACGGTCTGGGTCACGTATCCGCCGGCGAGCAGCACACCGGCGAGCAGGCCCGCGCGGGTGAGGAGTCGTCGTTCCTCCGGCGTACCTCGCCGCGCCGTCACAACGGCAAACGGACCGAGCACGATCACGGCGATCGTGAACCGCAGCAGCAGGTATGCGAACGGCTCGATGTCGGCGAGCGCGTTGTGCACCAGCGGGAACGTGACGCCGAAGAAGAACGCCGCGAGGACGAGCGCGCCCTCGGGCGCATATCTCTTCACACTCGGTCGCTTACTGCGGGCCGGGATACCCGGCCCGCGGCCGTGCGCTCCCTGGGCGAGCTCGCTTCGCTCGCCGCTTTCCGTGCGGCCTGCGCGACTGCGCCACTAACCCGACCAGCGGTTGGTGATGGGGAGCCTGCGGTCCTTGCCGAACGCCTTGGGCGAGACGCGCACGCCGGGCGGGGCCTGGCGGCGCTTGTACTCGTTACGGTCGACGAGCCACGCCACTCGGCGCACGGTCTCGGGGTCGTGACCGTCGGCGAGCAGGTCTCCCACCGACCTGTCGTTCTCCACGTAGCCCTCGATGATCTTGTCGAGCACGTCATACGGCGGAAGCGAGTCGGAGTCGCGCTGGTCGGGCCGCAGCTCTGCGCTCGGCGGCTTGTCGAGCACGGCCTCGGGGATCACCACGCGGCTGGCGCGCTCATTGCGGTCACGAGCGAGCGCGTACACGAGCGTCTTGGGCACGTCCTTGATCACCGAGAATCCGCCGGCCATGTCGCCGTAGAGCGTGGAATAGCCGGTAGCGAGCTCGCTCTTGTTGCCGGTCGTGAGCACCATCGACCCGAGCTTGTTGGACAGCGTCATGAGGATGGTCCCGCGGATGCGCGCCTGGAGGTTCTCCTCCGCCAACCCGGGGTCGGATCCCGCAAATGGTTCGGCGAGCATGTCGAGGAACGCTTCGTGCGCGGGCTCGATCGGGATCGTGAGCGTGGGGATCCCGAGGTTGGACGCCAGCGCTTGCGCGTCGGTCACGCTGCCTTCACTCGAGAACCGCGACGGCATGAGCACGCCCGTCACGTGCTCCGGTTCGAGCGCATCGGCCGCGATTGCCGCGACGATTGACGAGTCGATGCCACCTGACAGACCGATGAGCACGTTATGGAACCCGTTCTTGGCCACGTAGTCACGCGTGCCGAGCACGAGGGCCTCGTAGACCTCGCGCACCGGCTCGAGCACAGTTTCCACGCGCGGCGCTGTCGCACGGTCGGAGATCTCGGCATCGCTGACCGCGACCTCCGGGAGGCGGGCGGTGCGCAAGCGACTTCGGGAACCGAGCGCGCGGCGACGAGACGAGGGCGGGACGTCCAGGTCGACCACGAGCAGGTCTTCGGCGAACTGCTTCGCCCGCGCAACGAGCTGACCACTCTCGTCGAACACCATGGACGCCCCGTCGAAGACCAGCTCGTCCTGACCGCCGACGAGGTTCACGTACACGAGCGGGACCGATGCATCGGCCGCCCTCGTCGCCAGCATCGATGCTCGCTCGCGCACACGCCCGGCGTAGTACGGCGATGCATTGATGTTCACCACGACCTCTGCACCGGCCGCGGCTTGCGTGAGGATCGGCCCCGACGGGCTCCACGCGTCCTCGCAGATCGTCACGGCCACCCGCACGCCGCCGACGACGAACAGCGGCCCGTCTGCCGCCCACGGCTCGAAGTACCGCTCCTCGTCGAACACCGCGTAGTTCGGAAGGAGGTGCTTGCGATACACGCCGAGCACGCTGCCGCCCGCGCACACCGCGGCCGCGTTGTACAGCCGGTCACCGTCTTGTTCGGGGAAGCCAACCACGGCGGCAGCGCGTCCGGTGCGAGCAGCGACCTTCTCGAGCGCTTCGACCGACTGCGCCACGAATGCCGGGCGCAGCAGGAGATCCTCCGGCGGGTAGCCGCTGACGGCCAGCTCGGGGAACGCGACGAGGTCGCAACCCTCTTGCTCGGCCCGCTCGTGCGTCTCGAGCACCCGCGCCACGTTCCCCTCGAGGTCACCGACGACGAGGTTCAGCTGCGCGGCGGCAACACGCAGTCGGGGCACACCCCAAGGATACGGGGCGCGACACTGGACCACCTTGAAGATCGCCGCGGTCCTCGACACTCCGGCGGTTCGTCGCGCGTTCGAGCGGTCGGCGGACGCGTTGAGAGCGAGGGCGGCGCTCGAACGGATCATAGAAGCGCATCCAGCGATTGCCGACGGGCTCGTTGAGAGCACGGTCCTCCGTGACGGCCTGATCGCGATCGGATGTGCATCGCGCTCGTTGACCGCCGCGATCGTCAACGACGAGACGCTGCTCGATCCGCTGCGCGACGACGAGTCGATGCGGGTGGAGCACGACGTTGCCGCGTTCGCGGCGTCGGTCACCGGCGTGCCCGAAGACTCGGATCCCAACCGCCGGCTCAGGCGCTGGAAGCGCCGCGAGTACCTGCGCATCGCGGTGCGCGACCTGCTCGGACTGGCAGACATGCCCGCGGTCGGTCGCGAGCTCGCGGCTTTGGCCGGGGTGTGCCTAGGCGTTGCACTCGAGATCGCCACACCCTCGCAGCCATTCGCCGTGATCGGCATGGGCAAGCTCGGCGGCAGCGAGCTCAACTACGCCAGCGACGTGGACGTGCTCTTCGTGCACGACGGGGATGCGTCCGAAGCCGACCGTGTGGCGCGCGCAATGCTCGCGGCGATGACGACGCCGACGCCCGACGGCATCGTGTTCCGCACCGACGCCGACCTCAGGCCCGAAGGTCGAGCGGGCGCGCTGTCCCGAAACCTCGAGGGCTACAAGACGTGGTACGAGCGTTGGGCGCGACCTTGGGAGTTCCAAGCACTGATCAAGGCGCGCCCGGTTGCGGGCGACGCGGACCTGGGTGACCGGATGCTCGAAATGGTCCAGCCGTTCGTGTGGCCGGAGATCCTCGATCCCGACGCGATCCGTGAAGCCCGATCGATGAAGGCGCGCGCCGAGGCCGAACTCCGACGAAAGGGTCTGGGCGAACGCGAGCTCAAGCGCGGCCCGGGCGGCATCCGCGACATCGAGTTCGCCGTGCAGCTCCTCCAGCGCGTTCATGGCCGACACGACACGTCGATTCGGTCGGCAACCACCCTCGACGCGCTCGCGCAGCTCGCGAACGCTGGATATGTAGAGAGTGCGGACTCGCGACGACTGAGCGATGCGTATCGATTCCTCCGGACCGTCGAGCACCGGCTCCAACTGTGGGACGAGCAGCAGACGCACACCCTGCCCGTCGACCAGACCAGCCGAGCGCGACTCGCACGAGTGCTCGGCTATCGCGACACGCCGCGTACGACCGCACTCGAGCTGTTCGAGATCGAGCACACGGAACAGCAGACCGCCGTGCGTTCGATCCACGAGCGGCTGTTCTTCGCGCCGATCCTCGACGCACTCGCCGGCGCGGGGTCGCTTCCACCGGAGGCAGTGGAGGAACGACTGGCCGCGTTCGGGTTCGCCGATGCCGACCATACCCGCGCGGCCCTCAGCGAGCTCACGCGCGGGCTCACGCGCCGGTCGCGGGTGATGCAGCAGCTCTTGCCGGTGGTGCTCGACTGGCTCTCCGACACCCCGGATCCGGATCTCGGCTTGCTCCAGCTGCGCCGCCTGGCCGAAGGCACGACCCGCGCGACCGCGCTCGCAGCGACGTTTCGCGAGAACCCTGGAGCCGCCGCCCGCGTGTGCCGAATCCTCGGCTCGAGCCGCCTGATCGGCGACGCGCTCCTGCGTCAGCCGGAAGTCGTAGAGCTGCTGGGTGACGACGACTGGTTGGGTCGATCGCACGAACCGCAGGAGCTGATCGACGCCGCGCTCGAGACACTCCGCTGGCGCGCCGACACCGACGCGCGCCGCGCCGGCCTGCGCCGCTTCAAGCGCAGGGAGCTGCTCCGGGTTGCCGCCCGCGATCTCGTGGGCCTCGCGTCCATCGCGACCACCGCACGAGAGCTGGCCGACCTGGCCGACGCGTGCGTCGAAGCGGCAGTACGAGCGCTCGAACCCGCCGTGCCGTTCGCCGTGATCGGGATGGGTCGACTCGGAGGTCGCGAGCTGTCATATGCCTCCGACATCGATGTGGTGTTCGTGTACGACGGAACGAGCCCGGCTGACTTCGCGGCCGCGGAGGCCACCGCAACCGCATTGATGACCGAGATCGGCGCGACCACTGCCGAGGGCCAAACGTTTCGCATCGACGCCAATCTGCGTCCCGAGGGAAAGCAAGGACCGCTGGCGCGGTCACTCGACGGGTACCGCCAGTACTACGAACGGTGGGCGCTCACCTGGGAGCTCCAGTCCTTGCTGCGCGCCCGCCCGGTGGCGGGCGACCGCGATGTCGCGGCGCGGTTCCTGGAGCTGGTCGAGCCGTTCGTGTACCGCGATCCGTTCCCGCGCGACGCCGCGCGCGAGGTTCGGCGCATCAAGGCGCGCATCGAGCGAGAGCGCATCCCCCCCGGCGAGGACCCCGAGTTCCATCTCAAGCTCGGTCGCGGCGCGCTGACCGATGTCGAGTTCACCGTCCAGCTGCTCCAGCTCGAGCACGGTGCACGGCATCCCGAGGTGCGCGAACCCGCGACCATGGAAGCGCTGCTCCGTCTCCGTGATGCCGGCGTGCTCGACGCCGAGAGCGCGACGGTTCTCGGCGACGCGTATCGGTTCTGCGAGCGCGCTCGGAACGCTCGCTACCTCGTGACCGGCCAGCCCGGCGACGCGCTCCCCACCGGCCCGCCCGCGGGCCGGATCGCGCGGCTGCTCGGCTATGGACACCGCCCCGAGACGGAGCTGCGAGAGGACTACCGGCGCGTGACCCGGCGAGCCCGCCGGGTGGTCGAACGGATCTTCTACGGCGGTGACCCCCGCTGATATTGGGGTCCATGTGGGCCGCTGTGACCCTTGTGGCGGGTGGGGTCACCCTCCTAAGGTGAGGGCCCGCCTCGACCGAAGCCCCTCACACGATGCACACTCGCCGCGCCTTCGCGCTCCTCGTCATCGCCGTGCTCGTGCTGGGCGCCTGCCGCCGTCTCGCACCGGCACCGCCACCCCTGCCAACGGCACCGGTCGGCGTCGCGGCCAACCCGATCTCGATCGACCTCGACCCGGATCCGGCTGTCGCCAACCTGCAACAGCGCGATGCACCTGACCCGTTCGTGTTCAGCGTCGACCCGGCATGGTGTGACACCGGCGCCGGAACGCCGCCCGCGTGCTTCTACGCGTACTCGACGCAGGTCAAGTTCAACCTCACGCCGGTGTACCGATCGACCGATCTCGTCGATTGGCAGCTCGGTGGCTACGACAGCCCGGACGACGCCGACGCGCTGCCCAACGGCGCGGCGCGCAGCGGAATCGCGTCATGGGCCGAGTTCATCGGGCACTGGGCGCCGTCTGTCCTTGAGCGGCCGAGCAACCCGACCGGTCGATTCGTGATGTGGTACTCGGCGGTGTCGAACGTCGCGCCAACGGCCGGCTATCACTGCCTCGGCGTCGCGGTCGCTGATTCTCCCGGCGGGCCGTTCATCGACGACTCGACGGCACCGGCGTACTGCCAGACGAACCAAGGTGGTTCGATCGACCCGAGCTTCTTCGTCGACAGTGACGGCACGGCGTACCTCCAGTACAAGACTGAAGGTCGCGGCTCCGCACCCGTGGTGCCGACACGCATCTGGACCTCGAAGCTCGCGCCCGACGGTCGCAGCGTGGTGGCCGGCAGCGAGCGGCTGCTCCTCGAGGTGGATCGGGCGGCCGGAAGCTGGGAGAACCCGATCGTGGAGGGCCCGTCGCTGGCGCGGACGCCAGCCGGCCTCTTCCTCTTCTATTCGGCCTACCACTGGGAGACGAACGGCTACAAGGTCGGCGTCGCGCGCTGCGACTCGGTTGTGGGTCCGTGTCGACGCGTCTATCGCACCCCGGTCCTCGCGTCGCGCTCGAAGATGTGGGGACCAGGCGGCCAGAGCCTCTTCGCCGACGCCGCAGGGAACTGGTACTTGGCGTTCCATGCCTGGGCCGCTCCGACGGTTGGCTACGGCAACGGCGGCATGAGGACCCTTCGGATCCTGCCGTTGTCGTTTGCGACGGGGGCGCCCGCGGTGGGCTGAGCCCGAGCCGTACGCTGGCGGCCTTCCGATGGAGGTCACCGTGCTTCGTGGTTCCTCAGTGCGTGCCTTGGCCGCGCTCACCGCGTTGGTGCTCGCGTTGCCAGCCTTCGCGACTCCGGCCGGCGCCGCCAAGGGCACACTCGACGACCCCTGCACGTACGTGACCACCGGCAAGATCGCCAAGGTCTACGGGGCGGATGTGAGCGAGCCCAAGCTGAACCTGCCCTATCTCTTGTGCGACTTCGTCGTGGGTGACAACCCGGCCGCGCCGTTGGGCACCGTGCGGGTCGTCCAGCTCTTCCCGCACTTCGCGCAGACGACCACCAACGCGAAGGCGGCATTCCAGGATCAGCACGCGTTCGACGTCGTGAGCGAGTTCGCGCTCGCCGACGTGTTCAAGGTGGGACGTCAGGCCTACGTGAACCTCGACACCGGCTCACTCGTGGTCCAGGCAACCAAGCAGTTCATGTTCAGTGTCGAGTGGCGCCCCCCCGAAGAGGAAACGCCACTACCAAGAGCAGACCAAAAGCGCTTAGAAAAGCTGGCAAGGCAAATCGTCCAACGCGCCCCCCAATAAGCGCTTGCTCTCTTCGCCGATCGCGGACCATTGGGCTCGCCGAGGGGTGGCTTTGCCGCCCCTCAACCACCGAGCCACGACCCAGCTGGACGCCGGGAGGGGCACACGGGGAGAGGCCTGCCCTCCCCGTGAATCAAATGTCGTAGTACATGTAGAACTCCCAGGGGTGGGGGCGTAGACGCACCGCGTCGATCTCGTTGATGCGCTTGTACTCGACCCACGTCTCGATGACGTCGGGTGTGAACACCCCACCCGCGAGCAGGTAGTCGTGGTCGGCCTCGAGCGCCGCGAGTGACTGGTCGAGCGAGCCCGGCACCTGTGGCACCTTCGCCAGCTCCTCCGGCGGGAGGTCGTACAGGTCACGGTCCACCGGGTCGGGTGGCTCGGTCTTGTTCTGGATGCCGTCGAGCCCGGCCATGACCAGCGCCGCGAACGCGAGGTACGGGTTCGCCGACGGGTCCGGGCACCGGAACTCGAGCCGCTTGGCCTTCGGGCTCTTCGAGTACAGCGGGATGCGCACTGCCGCGGAGCGGTTGCGCTGCGAGTACACGAGGTTCACCGGCGCCTCGTAGCCCGGCACCAGACGCTTGTACGAGTTCGTCGTCGGCGCGCAGAACGCGAGCAGCGACGGCGCATGCTTGAGCAGCCCTCCGATGTACCAACGGCACAGGTCGGAGATGCCGCCGTAGTTCTTCTCGTCGAAGAAGAGCGGCTCGCCGCCCTTCCACAGCGACTGGTGCACGTGCATGCCCGAGCCATTGTCCTGGAAGAGAGGCTTGGGCATGAACGTCACCGACTTGCCGCGGTGCCACGCGACGTTCTTGATCACGTACTTGTAGAGCATGAGCTTGTCGGCCATGCGCAGCAGCGTGTCGAAGCGCATGTCGATCTCGGCCTGACCCGCGGTGCCGACCTCGTGGTGCTGGACCTCGGAGTCGATGCCGAGCCGCTCGAGCGTGAGGATCATCTCGGAGCGGAGGTCCTGGTACGAGTCCATCGGCGGGACGGGGAAGTACCCCTCCTTGTACCGCGGCTTGTACCCGAGATTGGGTGAGCCGTCGAGCTCGGTGGCGCGTCCGGAGTTCCACACGCCCTCGGACGAGTCGAGGAAGTAGTACCCGGAGTGCTGGTTCTGGTCGTAGCGGGCTTCGTCGAAGATGTAGAACTCCGCCTCGGGACCGAAGTACGAGGTGTCGGCGATGCCGGTGCCCTTGACGTAGTCCTCGGCCTTCTTCGCGATGTACCGCGGGTCGCGCGTGTACGCCTCGCCCGTCACCGGATCCTGTACGAAGCAGTTGATGTTGAGCGTGGTGTGCTCGCGGAACGGGTCGAGGATCGCGGTGTTCGGGTCGGGGATCAGGAGCATGTCGGACTCCTGGATCTCCTGGAAGCCACGGATCGACGATCCGTCGAAGCCGTAGCCCTCCCCGAACGCGTCCTCGGTCAGCTCGTGGATCGGCAGCGAGAAGTGCTGCATGATGCCGGGCAGGTCGCAGAAGCGAACGTCGACGATCTCCGCGCCGCTGTCCTTCGCCAGCGCCAGCACTTCCTTGGCGTTGCGGTCCTCCACTGGTCGTCCTCTTTCGTTCCTGGTGAACTGGGCAACGGCGAGCCTGTCACATCAGGCGTTTCACTCCCGTTGCCCCACTGTGAACGGCGTGTGAACTGGCCGAGGGAACGCCACGTCTACGGGTTTGGGCTTGGGTCGGTCACAACCTCACCTGTCAGACTTGTTCAAATGAGTGGCCGCGGCGGCGGGTACCCCGACGCCGCAACGAGAGAGCAATGGAGCCGATGCAAGCGCAGACCGACTACGTGCTGAGGACGGTCGAGGAGCGCGGCGTGCGCTTCGTTCGGCTGTGGTTCACCGACGTCCTGGGGTTCTTGAAGAGCTTCGAGATCACCCCGGCCGAGATCGACGTCGCCCTCGAAGAGGGGATGACGTTCGACGGCTCGGCGATCGAGGGCTACAGCCGGGTTCAGGAGTCCGACATGCTCCTGATGCCGGACGCCGGCACCTTCGAGATCGTGCCGTGGCACGACGAGGAAGCCCCGACGGCACGGATCTTCTGCGACGTGCACCACGTATCGACCGAGCCCTTCGACGGCGACCCGCGCTTCGTGCTCAAGCGCAACCTCGAGCGCGCCCGTGAGCGCGGCTTCACGTTCTACGCGGGCCCCGAGATGGAGTTCTTTTACTTCCGCAGCTCGAGTGAGCCGGATCCACTCGACCACGCCGGGTTCTTCGACCTGACCCAGATGGACACGGTGTCGAACCTGCGCAAGAACACGATCCTCGCCCTCGAGGCAATGGGCATCCCCGTCGAGTACAGCCACCACGAGCTCGGGCCCAGTCAGCACGAGATCGACCTGCGGTACACCGATGCTCTCGCCATGGCCGACAACGTGATGACGTTCCGGCACGTCGTGCGCAAGGTTGCGCAGGATCTCGGTGTGCACGCCACGTTCATGCCCAAGCCGATCGCGGGCGACTTCGGTTCGGGCATGCACACCCACCTCTCGCTCTTCGAGGGTGACGTGAACGCGTTCCACGACCCGGGCGACGAGTACGGGCTCTCGAAGGTGGGCAAGTGCTTCATCGCCGGGCTGCTCACCCACGCCCGCGAGATCACCGCGGTCACCAACCAGTGGGTCAACTCGTACAAGCGCCTCAGTGTCCGGTACGAGGCTCCGGTGTACGTGTGCTGGGCGCGCAACAACCGTTCGGCGCTGGTGCGCGTGCCTGTCCACAAGAAGGGCAAGGAGAGCTCCACCCGCATCGAGTTCCGCTCTCCCGACCCCGCGTGCAACCCGTATCTGGCGTTCTCGGTGATCCTCGCCGCCGGCCTGAAGGGGGTCGAAGAGGGATACGACCTCGCGCCAGAGGCCACCAACAACATCTTCGAGCTCACACCCGAAGAGCGCGCCGCCGAAGGGATCACGGAGCTTCCCCAGTCGCTCGGCGAGGCGATCGACGTGATGGAGGAGTCCGAGCTCGTGGCCGAGGCGCTCGGTGAGCACCTCTTCGGCTACTTCATCCGCAACAAGCGTGACGAGTGGGCCGAGTACCGCGCGCAGGTGACGCCGTGGGAGATCGAGCGATACCTGGGGTCACTGTGAGTGCAAAGGCGCGCCGAACGTGACCTCCCAGCCGATCCTCGTCTACCCCGATCCGCCGGCACCGTTGCTTGCGCAGACGCTCGATCTCTCCGGACACACGTGGAAGGCCGTCGCGAACGCGTCGGTTGCCGCGAGCCAAGAGCCCGCCGACGGCTGGACGGGCGCGGTCGTGACCGCCGACGACGATCCCGAAGGTGCGTTCGCGATGTGCCGCGCGTTGCGCAAGCGTGACGGTGCGCTGGCGCCCGTGCTGCTCCTCGTGACCGGCGCGCAGCTGGGTGAGCTCGAGCTCCGCGAAGACCTCTTCGATGACTTCTGCCTGTCGCCCTTCCACCCGAAGGAGCTCGAAGCGCGCTTGCGTCATCTGCTGTGGCGCACGGGCCGCGGCACGCACCCCGAGATCGTCGAGTACGGCGACTTGGCTTTGAACCTCGAGACGTATCAGGCGGCGCTGTCCGGCAAGCCGCTCGACCTCACGTTCATGGAGTACGAGCTGCTGAAGTTCTTCGCCACACACCCGCAGAAGGTGTTCACACGCGAGCAGCTCCTGTCACGCGTGTGGGGCTACGAGTACTACGGCGGTGCGCGCACGGTGGACGTCCACGTGCGGCGGCTTCGCGCCAAGCTCGGCGAGGAGCACGCCAGCCTGATCCAGACCGTGCGCTCGGTGGGCTACCGGTTCGGACAGACACGCAGCCTCTCGACGGCTTGACGCGTCAGTCGGCGTCGGTCTGCACGTCGGCGGCCTCGTCGGGCGCTGACGCCAGCTCCCCGAACACGGTGCTCCACGCCGCGCCAGCGAACATCACACCCACGGGAACGGCGATCACCATCGCCAGCACGAACACGATCCCACCGACCACGCCTCGAGGCTACCGCCGGGCACTTGCGGGACGGCACCCGCGACGGGCAGGGTCCCCATCTCGGCGTCGACCGAGAAAAGGGGGATGGAATGGCTTTCGACGAGGAAAAATTCGCCCGCTACGGCCTGCTTGCAGGAGTGGCCACCGCGGTGCTGTTCATCGTCAGCGGGTTCATCGCGGGGAGCCCGCCGATGGTCAGCGACACTGACAAGGAGATCCAGAAGTACATCATCGACAACCAGGACGCGCTCAAGATCTCGTCGTATCTCGGCGGTCTCGCGGCCCTGACGTTCCTCTGGTTCCTCGGGAGCCTGTACGGCCGGCTCCGCGCCAGCGAAGGTGGGAACGGTCGTCTCTCGCGCGTCGCGATGATGAGCGGGGTCGTTGGGCTCTCGGTCGCCCTCGCTGGCAACGCTCTCGCCGCGCATGCGGCACTTCGTCCGAGCTTCGGGTTGTGGCGGCTCGCGAACCAGTTCTACGGCTTCACCGGCTTCGCAATTGCGGTGTTCGTGGCGGCCGTGTCCGTCCTCATCTGGAGCAGTGGTCTGCTGCCGAAATGGTTCGGCTACGCCGGCGAAGCGATCGCGGTCGCCTTCTTGATCGGCGCCGCGAGCGTCGCCACCGAGAACGACACGATCGCGATCGTCGGGTTCGTCGCGTTCATCGCCTGGTCGATCTGGCTCGCAGTCCTCAGCGTGCAGCTCTACCGCAAGGACGCATAGCCGTCGAACTCACGCGCGCAGGCGTCGGGCGGCGCGCGTCCCGCGAGCCGGGAAGCTCTCGGGGCGCACGCTCTCGGCGGCTGCCACCGCGTTCCACGCCGCGGCTGCTACCGCCGCGAACACAGCGTCTGACCCGCGCGCCAACGGCTCGCCGGCATCGTCGAGCACCGTCACGTCGATCGGCGGCGTGTCCTTGGCCCGGATCACGCCGAAGGACCGGATGGTGAGATCGAGCACCTCCCCGGTCTCGGGATCCACCGCGATGCTTTCGCTGAGCACCCAACCCAGCCCCATGTGCGCGGCGCCGATGCAATAGGACCGCAGCACCACCTCGTCGAGGGGGTCTCCGACCGCGACGCGCACTTCGACTCGTTCGAGCGTGCCCGTGGCCGGGTCCATGTGCACCCGTGCCCCCGCGACCGCGCCGCTCGGTGCCAACGCACACGTGTCGAGGAGCGCGTCGGCAACCCGCTCGTCGACCACGAGGTCCGATCGTGACGCACCAGCTTCCGAAAGCGCGCCTTCGAGCAACACCACCCGCTCGGCGACACCCGTGCCGCGTGCCGCCGCGCCTACCGGGGGACCCGGCACCGATACCGCGGACCACGCGCCCATCTCGTCGATTCGATACGGCCACGCCGCGGGATTCTCGAAGGAGTCGAGGGCACCGGCGACGGTGCCTTCCATCCGGATCGTGGTGCCCTCCAGCACCGCGCTCGCCGCCATCGGCGGCCGCTTGGGTCCGCAGCGAACGACGTCCTCGCGCGACCAGATCGCCCGGACGGGCCGACCGAACCGGTCGGCGAGCTCGCGCGCGGCCGTGGTGACGGGCGATGTCGCCTTGCCGCCGAACGCGCCGCCGTTCGCGAGTGGCGTCTCGGGGGCGCCGCCGGGGGTGCACCAGGACGCGTCCGGCTCGAGGTAGGCCGGTTCGACCCATCCCGTCGCGAGCCGGACACCGCCGGGGCGTGCAGCAGGCAGTGGGATGGGCGCGCGCTGGTCGAGCGTCGTGCGCCGGCCCTGCACCTTCCCGGCTTGCTCGCGCGCCGCTTCGAGCGACTCCCCCACCACCCATTCGATGCCGGCGGCCTCCACCGAGCCCGCCGCCGATCCCGGCGCTCGCGGTACTGCCACGAGCGCGTCACGCGGCGCGGTGTCATCCGCGAAGCCGGCTGCACCCACGGGTACGTCGAGTCCGACGCGTTGCGCGACTCCCCCCTCGAGCTGGGCCCGTCGAGAGGCGGCGTCGAGGTCACGCGCCGGCGCCGCTTCGGGGCGCGGGGCCGCCGCGTCCTCGATGGCCTGCTGGACGGTGCACCACCCGGTGCACCGACAGAGATGAGCCGCGAGCGCGCGGTCGATGCTCACCCGATCCGTGCGGCCCTTCGTGGCGGCCGCGGCGGCCCGCACGACGATCCCCGGCGTGCAGAACCCGCATTGCGAGCCGCCCGACGCGACGAAGGCGTCCACCAGGCGATCACGCACCTGTGCGTCGAGACCTTCGATCGTGGTGACGCTGCGACCGGCGACTCTGGACGCGGCCGTGACGCATGCCACCCGCGGCGCGCCGTCGACGAGCACGGTGCAGCATCCGCATTGACCCTGCGGCGCGCATCCGTCCTTCACCGAAACCAGGCCGAGGTGCTCGCGCAGCACCGAGAGCAGAGACTCTCCAGGGCTGACGTCGGCGTCGACCGTCGTGCCGTTGCAGGTGAACGTGACCCGATCCGACTTCGACATGTCGAACGGGCAGGATAGGGGCATGGTGCAACCGGCGATCTCCCGACGCGCGTTCCTTGCCGCTTCGGGTGGGCTGGCGATCGCAGCCACGGTGTGGCCCGAGATCGCGGGGGCACACGAAGAGCACAAACTCGGCAAAGGGCTCGGTGCGCTCGTGCTCTCGAGCGATCTGTACGCGTCACCAGAACCGCAGCGGTTCGTGTTCGGGCTCGGTTCCAAGCGCGGGTACGTGTCGGGTCCGCCGGTCAGCATCGGGTTCGTGCCACCGGAAACCACCGGAAAGGTGGACGTCACGCTCGACCCGACCCGTCTCTACAAGGCGGGGCTTCCCAAGGGCCGCGGTGTCTATGTCGCCGAACCGGTGCTCGACATACCCGGCGTGTGGCCGGGGGTCGCGCTCGTGAAGGATCGCAAGATCGACCTCGCGATCGAGGTGAAGGAGGCACCCGACGCGCCACAACCCGGAACCGCCGCGTCGCGCGCGCCATCACCCACCGTGGCCGACACCCTCGGCGTGAAGCCGATCTGCACCCGCCAGCCGCGGTGCCCGCTGCACACCGTTTCGCTCTCCGAAGCGATCGGCGCGGGAACGCCGGTCGCAGTGCTCTTCGCGACGCCAGCCCGATGCCAGTCGCAGTACTGCGGGCCGGTGCTCGACACGTTGCTCTCGGTACGGGATGGCCACGAGGACGTCACGTTCGTGCACGTGGAGATCTATCTGAACAACAAGACTGTGGAGCTCGCTCCGACCTTGCAGGCATGGGGTCTGTTGAGCGAGCCGTGGCTCTTCACGGTCGACGAGACCGGCACGATCGTGGGTGCGATCGACGGTGCCTTCGGGCGCGGCGAGATGGTCCAGCTGCTCGACGCGCTCGTCTGACGCGAAGAGGCCCGCCGTTCCCGGCGAGCCTCTCCCTGAATCTTTGGAACGTCAGCGACGCTTGCGGGTGGTCCGCCGCTTGGTCGCCTTCCGCTTCGCCGTCTTCTTGGCGGTCCGCTTCTTCGCGGGCCGACGCTTGGCCGTGCGCTTCTTGGTCGCCTTGCGCTTCGCCGTCTTCTTGGCGGTCCGCTTCTTCGCGGGCCGACGCTTGGCCGTGCGCTTCTTGGTCGCCTTGCGCTTCACAGCTTTGCGACGCGCGGGCGCCTTCCTCTTGGTCGCCTTGCGCTTCACGGCCTTGCGACGCGCGGGCGCCTTCCTCTTGGTCGCCTTGCGCTTCACGGCCTTGCGACGCGCGGGCGCCTTCTTCTTCTTGGCGGCCTTCTTGGCCGTGCGCTTCTTGGTCGCCTTCCGCTTCGCCGGCTTCGACGCCGCGGGTGCGGGCGACGGTGACGGCGGGGCGGGCGGCGGTGGAGGTGTCGACGGCGTCGAAGGCTCCCAGGGCCGCGGCGACGGTGGCGTCGGCGGGCTCGACGGCCCACCCCCGAGGGGTGGGTTGGGCGGCCAGGTGGATGACATGCATCGCTCCCTTCAACCAGCGCGGCGCGTGACGTTCGCGAGATGCCGCGAAAGCGCGCTCAGCGTAACCCGAATGCACCGCGATTGGCGGCATTCCTCCGACGCGGGAAGGCGCGGGGAATGCGGGGCGGTCAGGAGAACGACTGGCCGCAGCCGCAGCTCTTCTGGGCGTTCGGGTTGCTGATCGCGAACCCGGCGTCCTGGAGCCCGTCCTTGTAGTCGAGCATCGCGCCCTTCAGCATCTGGAGGCTGGCGGGGTCGACCACGACCTTCACTTCTCCATGCTCGACCTCGAGGTCGTCGGCCGCGATCTCCGTGTCGAAGAACATCTCGTAGCTGAAGCCGGAGCAGCCCCCGGGGCGCACCGCGACGCGCAGCACGAGCCCGTCGCTCTCGTCTTCGGTTGCGATGAGGCTCTTGACCTTCGACGCGGCAGCGTCGCTGATCAAGAACGTCTGGCTGGCGTCGGTGACGGTGAACATCGACATCGAACTCAGTCCTCTTCTTCTTGGTGTCGTCGACTACTCATCAGGGTACCCGACGGCGACGGTGACATGGCACGGCTCTGGGTCGTACAACGTGGAGAACTCCTCGACTGTTCCCCCTCCGACCTCGTCGACCACGCCCTCACACAGTCCGCGGTGCAAGTTGCAGACCAGCTCGGGGTAGGCCTCGGCGAGCTCGCGGAACGGGCAGTGGAGGAACTCGATGCGGGTGCCGCCTTCGGAGGTGCCGTTGCCCTGCTCAACCGACGGTTCGAAGCCGAGACGATTCAACTCGGACTCCAGCGCGCTGAGGCACGAGCGCGATCGCGTGCGCCGCCCGGCTTCGACACCCCAGGCGTGACCGGTGTTCGCCGCGTCTTCGGCGTCAGCGCCCACGCGCTCACCCAGCGCGGCGAGCAGTCCGGCGAGCAGGGCATGCGCGGGCGGGTCGAACCCCAGCCCGGGCGCGCCAGCGGCGAGGAAATAGAGGTGCTGCGGGCGCCCCACGGTGCCGCGGTGCACCGCCTCGGCGTCGACCAGGCCGACGTCCTTGAGGCGTTCGAGGTGCAGCCGCACCGTGTTCGCGTGCACGCCGAGGCGGTCCGCGAGATCCTGCGCCGAGAGCGCGGCGGTCGACGACGCCAACTCGGCATATACGGCGTATCGGGTGTCGTCAGCCAGCGCTTTCAACACATTGAGGTCCATCAGTACCCGCTCGCTCTCTGCGAGTCGGGATACCCGCCTCGCGGGCGTTCGCTCGCTGGGCGAGCTCTCTCGCTTGCGCTCGGTCGCCGCACAGCGATTGACGGTAGCGCCAGGGGGGCATATTTTCAAGACAGACACTGTTTTTATTGACCCCATGCAGACACCTGACCCGAACGACCCTGGCGCGCCCGTCCACGAGCCTGTGGCCGGCCCGGCGCCCGCCGCCGACGAGGTGCGCCGGATGCTCGCGGGCGTGATCGACCCCGAGCTCCACGTGAGCATCGTCGAGCTCGGCATGGTCGACGACGTGCGGGTCGAGCCCGATGGCCACGTCACCGTCAAGGTCGCGCTCACGACCGCGGGATGCCCGCTGCGCGGCCAGATCAAGTCCGAGATCCGATCGAAGGTCCGCGGCCTTCCCGGCGTCCGTGCTGTCGACGTCGAGTACGGCGAGATGACACCCGAGCAGAAGACCGCAGCGATGCAACGCGCGCGCTGGAACGCGCGCGAGGGTGCGGAGCCGACCGAAGTGCCGTCGGGCACGCGAGTCCTCGCGATCGCCAGCGGCAAGGGCGGCGTCGGTAAGTCGTCCGTCACCGTCAACCTTGCAGCCGCGCTCGCGGCGCGCGGCCTGACCGTCGGCGTGCTGGACGCCGACATCTGGGGCTTCAGTGTGCCGCGCATGCTCGGCGTCGAAGGTCGCCTCGGCGGCGCCGACGGCAAGATCCACCCCAACACGGTGGAGGTCGCGAACCAATTCGACCCCGGCGGTGCCCCCGGCCTGCTCAAGGTGGTGTCGATGGGGTTCCTCGTGGACGACGAGGGCACCGCGCTCATGTGGCGCGGGCTCATCCTCACGAAGGCGGTCGAGCAGTTCCTCACCGACGTGGGCTGGGGACCGATGGATTACCTCCTCATCGACCTCCCTCCGGGAACCGGAGACATCCAGATGGGCCTGGCGCGGATGCTCCCCCAATCGGAGCTGCTCGTCGTCACCACCCCGGCGGCCGCAGCGCAGCGGGTCGCGGTGCGCGCCGCCGACATGGCTCGGCGCTCGTACCTGAAGATCGTGGGGGTGATCGAGAACATGAGCGCGTTCGTCGCGCCGTCAGGAGAGCGCTTCGAGGTCTTCGGGGAGGGCGGCGGGTCCACCCTCGCCTCGGAGATCGGTGCACCGCTCGTGGCGCAGATCCCGCTCGAGCCGGCGGTCTCGCTCGGGAGCGACACGGGCCGACCGGTGGCGATCGACGACCCGAAGAGCCCCGCCGGCGCCGCGTTCCACGACCTCGCTGCGCGGATCGTGGACGACCTCGCGCCCCCGATCGAGATGGCCGGCTGCACGGCGCGAATCCTCGAGCTCGCCGAGCAAGCAGCGGCGAAGACCTGAGCTAAGCGACCTTCCAGGCGGCGCGGGCGGTGGTGCCGACGACTTTGCGATCGGCCTTGAGCTTCACGAGGTGCGCATGGACCTGCCACCCCGCGGCCTCGATCAGCTCGGGCGGAAGATGGTCCTTGCCGTAGATGTCGCCCACGAGCTCGGCCACCTTGGCCCCGTCACGCTTCTTGAGGAGCCGGAGGACCTGTTGCTCACGCTGACGTCGGTGGGAGATGTAGTCGTCGAGGCGCACTTTGGGCTCTTCGATCATGTCACCGTGACCGGGCGCGATGCGACGCAAGCGCATCCGGCGTAACCGCTCGAGCGTCTTCACATAGACCGCCATGTCGCCGCCGCGCGCCGGGTTGACCACCGAGTACATCCCGTCGAGCACGGTGTCGCCCGTGAACAACACCCGTTCTTCCTCGAGAAGGAAGGACACGTGGTTCGGAGCGTGACCCGGCGTGTGGAGCACCTCGAGGCCGAACTCGCTGCCCTCGATCGTGTCGCCTTCGGCGATCACTCGGTCGGGAACGATGTCGACGTCCTTCTCACGCTTCCCGAACATCAGCAGCTCAGCCTTCGTTGCCTTGACAAGTCGCTTGGTCGCGGGCCAGTGATCGGGGTGCGTGTGCGTGAGGAGGACCCAGCGGACTCGCTCCTTCATCGAAGCCCCGACGATCGCGTCGACGTGCGCCTTGTCGTCGGGGCCCGGGTCGATCACCGCGACCTCGTCGATCCCGACGAGATAGGTGTTCGTACCCGGCCCGGTGAACGGTCCCGGGTTCCTGGCCACGATGCGACGCACGAGTGGAGAGAGCGCGCTCGGGACTCCCGGCGTGAGGTCGGGCATCAGAGCCCCCCGCGCACACGGGAAGTCGCCGCTTGGGGGGGCTTCACCCTCCCATTGTAGGAGTCGGCCCGGCGAGAACCGGCCGACCCGGACCTACGCTGGAACGCGTGAACGACCCACGTCGCGCGCTGCCGGCCGTGGATCGCGTGCTGCGCGCGCTCCACGGTCTGCCACACGAGCTGCTGGCGACGTGCGCGCGCGAGGCGATCGAGGCCGCGCGCGATGCGGCCGCCGAGGACCGGACCGTCGACGAGGCGTCCGTCATCGCCGACGCCTGTGAGCGTGTCGAAGCGCTTCGGCGAGGTCTGCTCCAACCCGTCGTCAACGCGACCGGGGTGATCGTCCACACGAACCTCGGGCGGGCCCCGCTGGCTCCGGAGGCACTCGGCGCGGTGGAGACGGTCGCCGCGGGCTACTCGAACCTCGAGTACCGCATGCACGAAGGGCAGCGCGGCTCGCGGCACGACCACGCAGGCACCCTGCTGGCGCACGCGTGTGGCGCCGAGGCCGGGCTGGTGGTCAACAACAACGCGGCGGCCGTGCTGCTCTCGCTCGGCGCGCTCGCCCGCGGCCACGAGGTGGTGGTGTCGCGGGGCGAGCTGGTGGAGATCGGCGGTGGGTTCCGCGTTCCCGACATCATGGCGGAGTCGGGGTGCCATCTCGTCGAGGTCGGCACCACGAACCGGACGCGCGTCGGCGACTACCAGGCCCAGCTCCGCGCCGAGACCGCGCTCGTGCTCAAGGTGCACGCGTCGAACTACCGCGTGATCGGATTCACCGAGGCCGCGTCGGTGGCCGAACTCTCGGTACTCGGGCCGCCGGTGATGGTCGACGCCGGTTCGGGCCTTCTCGACGACACCACCCCGTGGTTGCCGCACCGACCGACCTGGTTGCACGACGAGCCAGGCGTTCGCCAAGCGCTGGATGCCGGCGCGGCCATCGTCACGTTCTCGGGCGACAAGCTGCTCGGCGGACCGCAGGCCGGCGTGATCGTGGGCCGGGCCGACCTGGTGGCGACCATCGCGCGGCAACCGCTCGCCCGCGCCATGCGCGCCGACAAGATGACGCTGGCCGCGCTCCAACAGGTCGCGCTCACATACCTGTCGGGTGACGCGACGTCGATTCCGTTGTGGCGCATGGCCACGGCGTCACTTGAAGATCTGCGCGCCCGAGCCGAGCGCATCACAGCGAGCGTGCCGCGCACGAAGGTCGTCGATACCGAGGCGGTCGCGGGTGGTGGCTCGCTCCCCGGGCTGACGATCCCGTCGGTCGGCGTGGCGCTCGACGTGGCCGACGTCGACCAGGCGCTCGCCGCGTTGCGTGAGCACGGGATCGTCGCCCGCGCCGAGCGCGATGCCGTGGTCGCCGACCTCCGCACCGTCGACCCCGCCCACGACGACCGCCTCGCGGACGCGCTCCGGGGGAAATGAGGGTCGTCGCGACGGCGGGGCATGTGGACCATGGGAAGTCCACGCTCGTGCTCGCGCTCACGGGCACGGACCCCGACCGGTTTCCGGAAGAGAAGGCGCGTGGTCTCACGATCGACCTCGGCTTCGCGTTCACCACGCTGCCTTCCGGCATCGAGGTCGGCTTCGTCGACGTGCCCGGTCACGTGCGCTTCATCAAGAACATGCTCGCGGGCGTCGGCGCGGTGGAAGTCGCGCTCGTCGTCGTCGACGCCAGCGAAGGATGGATGCCGCAGAGCGAGGAGCACCTTCGCATCCTCGAGCTGCTCGGCGTGCGCCACGGCATCGTGGCGCTCACGAAGGCCGACGTCGTCGACGCCGAGACCCTCGAGCTCGCGGCGCTCGAGGTTGTCGAGCATCTCGCAGGCTCCACGCTCGCGGATGCGCCGGTCGTCGTCTGCGATTCGGTGTCGGGGCGCGGGATCGACGACGTGCGAGCCGCTCTCGACGCGGTGCTCGCCGACGCACCCGCGGCGCCTGACGTAAGGCGACCGCGGTTGTGGATCGATCGCGTGTTCACGGCTCGTGGCGCCGGCACGATCGTCACCGGGACACTCACCGGTGGCTCCTTCGCCATCGACGATGAGGTCGACGCCGGCGGGCGGCGAGCACGCGTGCGGGGCATCGAGACCGCTGGTCGCAAGGCCGGTACCGCTGGACCCGGTACGCGCGTCGCCTTGAATCTGGCCGGTGTCGAGCATCGCGACCTCGCCCGTGGTGACGCGGTGGTCACCCCGTCGCAGTGGTCCGTGCCGCGCGTGGTCGATGTCGCGCTGCTCAAGCTCGCGGGCGAGGAAGTCCGTCGGCGGGGACGATTCCAGGCGTACGTCGGGTCGGGCGAACGGCGGGTGTGGCTCCGCGTGCTCGACGATGCCGGCGCATATGCGCGGCTTCGGTTCGACGAGGTGGTGCCGCTGGCGCCGGGAGATCGGCTCGTGCTGCGCGACGCGGGCCGCAGACGGACCGTCGCCGGCGCCGAAGTTCTCGATGTCGAGCCGGTCGGCCGGGCCAAGGACGCGCCCGCCCGGCTCTCGCTGCCGATCGGTGGGCGCCTCCTCGCCTCCCGCCCGTGGCTGGCCGTGGGCGATATCCCACGACTGGTTGGGTGCTCCGAACGCGCCGCGACCGCGCTCGTCGACGAGCTGGTCGGAGTGGGCCACGCCGAGCGCGTCGGTGAGTGGATCGTTGACCCCGCAACGCTCGCGAGCTTCCGAGCGGAGGTGGGCGGGCGCGCCCTTGCCCACCATTCGGCCCACCCGATGGATCTCGGAATCGAGCTGGGCGCGGTGGCGAACGCGCTGCGCGTCACTCCCGAGCAGCTGCGGAGCGCGATGGTTGGGGCAACCGATGTCGTCGTCGAGCGCGGCGTCGTGCGCCACACGTCCCATGGGGGGATCGCGGCCGAAACTCCAGAGGCGCGGAGACTTCTGGCCGCGCTCGCCGCCGCGCCGTTCTCGCCCCCGGAGCCTCAGGATGTCGGCGCAGACAAGGCGCTGGTGCGCGCGCTCGTGCGCGAGGGCGCGCTGATCGACGTCGACCGAGTCGTGTTCAGTGCCGAGGCGCTCGGCCAAGCCCGCGCGCTGGTGCTCGACGCGCTCCGCGACCGTGGCCACCTGACCGTCGCCGACATTCGCGATCTGCTCGGATCGACCCGGAAGTTCGTGCTACCGATCGTGGGCTGGCTCGATCGCGAGGGCGTCACGCGTCGGCGCGGTGACGATCGCGTCCCCGGGCCGACGTCAGGCTTGGGCGAGCTCCTCTGACACCGCGTCGGGATCCCAGAGCAGGCGTCGCTCGTTCTCGTTGAGGCCGCCCCAGATGCCGTGCCACTCGCGGATGCGCACCGCGTACTCGAGGCACTCGACCTGGACGGGACATCCACCGCAGATCGCCTTGGCCCGCGCTTCGCGCGCCTCGCGATCAGGCCTGGGCTCGGGCACGGTGGGCGCGAAGAACAGCACCGACTCCGGGCCGCGACAGGACGCACGTCGTTGCCAGATCTCGCCGACGGTACGAACGGCCACAATCCCCCCGGGTGTCCGCCCGATTTCTCGGTGCGGGACGCTACCGCGGGCCTGTCGGCACCGTAAAGAGGTTCGTCACTTCTTGCGCCGAGCCCGGTCCCGGTGGTCGTGGGCACCGCCGGACTCTGGCTCGACCTCGAGCACGAGCCCCTCCACCGAGACCACGCGCACCACCCCGCCCGCCGCGATCGGCGTGGCGCGGTTCGTGCGGGCCCGCCACCGGGCGTCGCGGATCACGACGACGCCGTCTGGGTCCACGGCCACCTCGGCTGTGCCGATTTCGCCGACCACGCCCTCCCGCCCGACGGTCGGCGTCGAGAAGCGCGCTCGGATGAACGACGGGATCGCAAGCACGTGGAACATCCCGACGGATGCGATCACGACCACGAACGCCCACCACGACGGCCTCAGATCAATCGTGCCGCCGTACAAGGTGACCGATCCGGCGATGAGCGCGACCGAGCCGACGGCCGTCCAGAAGCCCAAGCCGCCCGCTTGGGCGTCGATCGCGAAGCCGAACGTCGAGAGCAACAAGAGCGCGACCGCCCACCAATGGACCGGCAAATGGGAGAACCCGTAGAGCGCGCCCACGACACAGAGCGCGCCGACGAACGCGGCGAAGCCGATGCTCGCGGCGAAGAACTCGAACACGATGAGCGCCAAGCCAATGACGAGGAAGAAGTACGCGACCGTCGGGCTGATCAGGCTGTGCTGCACTTGACCGGCCAGATCGAGCGTCTCGAACACAACCTCTTGATTGGGCTGACGCCTCCGGTCGCGCCCTTCGCCGATCACCTTCGCGGTCGAGAGCGTGTGCTCGCCGTCGGCGGTCTCGATCGTCTTCCCGTCGAGCTTCACGATTGTCTCCCCGATCGTCGGTCGCTGCCCGTGGGGCACCTGGCCGGTGACCGTCAGGCCGGAATCACCGTCGTCCGATTGGTCGAGGCGGATCGGGTTTGGGGAACCGATCGTGGACCCCGGTGCACGGAACAAGCGATGCGCCGCGGCCGTGAGCACCGCCGCGCCACCCGTGGCTTCGGCCCCTGGCGGGCCGACCCAGATCACCACGGGAACCCGTGAGCGGTTGATGGCGCGCATCACCGGATCGACATCGGCGATCGCGCCACGCGCGTCGAGCTGGATCAGCAAGAGCGTGCGTCGGTCGGCATTGACCTGCTTGATCGTGTCCTTGAGGAGCGACACATTGGGAACGTCGAGCAAACCCTTGATCTGCACGACGACGATGCCGCGTCGCTCATCGCCTCCGGCCGCTGCGGGTCCAGCGATCGCTGCGTACGCGCCAATCACCAGCAGTGCACACGCAACGAGCCGTGTCCTGTGGAGCCAACGCAGACGCCTCGTAGCATTCGGGCGATGCAGCTCCATGACTTCTGCTCCACCTCCCGGGTCGTGATCGTTGCGGGCAAGGGTGGTGTCGGCAAGACCACCGTGACGGCCGCGCTCGCCACGGCGGCGGCGCGCGCGGGCACGAGCGTGCTGATCGTGGAGGTCGAAGGCAAATCGGGGCTGAGCACCGCGCTCGGCTGCCCGCCGCTCGAATACGACGAACGCGAGGTGCAGCCGGGGTTGCGCGCCCGCACGCTGACGCCGGATCACGCCCTGCTCGAGTACCTGGAGGAGCGCGGGCTGCGCCGGGTCTCCAAGCAGCTCGTGCGCTCCGGCGCGCTCGACGTCGTCGCCACCGCCGTACCCGGGATGAAGGACATCCTCGTGCTCGGCAAGGTGAAGCAGCTCGAGCGGGCCGGTGCGGCCGATCTCATCCTCATCGACGCACCAGCCGCCGGCCACGCCATCACGTTCCTGCTCTCGGCTCGCGGGCTCCTCGACGCGGTCCGCGTCGGCCCGGTGCGCCATCAGGCCGAAGACGTGATCGAGCTGCTGTCCGATCCGGAGCGCTGCCGCGTGATGCTCGTGACGCTGCCGGAGGAGACACCGGTGAACGAGCTCGTCGAGACCGCGTTCGCGCTCGAGGACCGCGTCGGCATCAAGCTCGGACCGGTCGTCGTCAACGCGGTGCCGGGCGACCTTGCGCTGGTTGGCAGCAGTACCGCTGACGACGCGGCCGCCGCGGGCCTGGCACTTCCGGACGAGGCGAGCGCACTCGACGCGGCTGCCTCGTTCCGCCACGACCGCCACGCGCTCGCTTCTGTGCAAGCCGACCGGCTGAAGACGCTCCTCCCGCTCCCCCAGCTCCGGTTGCCGTTCGTCTTCGGCGCGATCGGTCCGGGTGAGGTGGACCGGCTCGCCGACGCGCTTGCGGGTGAGATCGCCGCGCTCCCGGAGCCAGTTGCGCCGTGA
The DNA here is from genome assembly GCA_040881685.1 of Acidimicrobiia bacterium. Classification (NCBI taxonomy): domain Bacteria; kingdom Bacillati; phylum Actinomycetota; class Acidimicrobiia; species Acidimicrobiia bacterium. The sequence goes on from JBBECS010000002.1 coordinate 155,862, forward strand.
GCGTCGTCCGGCTCATCAACGAGGACCACGTCGTGGTCTGCTGCGGCACCGGTGGTGTCGGCAAGACGACCACATCGGCCGTGCTCGCGCTCGCCGCCGCGCGCCGTGGTCGCAACGCCGTGGTCGTCACGATCGACCCGGCCAAGCGCCTTGCCGACACCCTCGGTCTCGACGAGCTCGGTGAGAGCGCCCAGGAGATCGCGCGAGCTCGATGGGACCCGAGCGGCAGCGCCCCGGAAACGGGTCGACTCTCAGCGCTGATGCTCGACACGCACGCCACGTTCGACGCGCTCGTGCACAAGCACGCGAGCAGCCCCGAGCAAGCCCAACGCATCCTGGACAACCGCTTCTATCGCAACATCGCGGGCGCCCTGTCGGGAACCCAGGAGTACATGGCGATGGAGAAGCTGCACGAGCTCCACGAGGAAGGCGGCTACGACCTCATCGTGGTCGACACTCCGCCCACGCGCCACGCGCTCGACTTCCTGGATGCACCGGCTCGTCTCACCCGGATGCTCAACAACCGCATCTTCCGGTTCCTGATGATGCCGACGCGCCGTTCGATGCGGCTCGCGAGCTTCGCGGTGCAGACGTTCCTGCGGACGGTCGCGAAGGTGATCGGCGCGGAGGTGATCGACGACATCGTTGCGTTCTTCCGCGCGTTCGAAGGCATGGAGCAGGGCTTCCGGGAGCGAGCCGGCCGGGTGACCGAGCTCCTCGGCGCCGCCGGCACCGCCTTCGTGCTCGTCACGTCGCCACGGCGCGACGCGGTCGATGAAGCCGAGTTCTTTGCCGAGCGACTGCGAGAGAGCGATCTGCGTGTCGCCGCGCTCATCGTGAACCGCGTCCATCCCGACTTCGGGTTCGGGAGCGACCCCGACGTGTTGCGCCAGCGCGCGGTTGCCCTTGCTGGCTCGGACGGCGTCGCGGCCGATCGGCTGGCCGCTCGTTACGAAAACCTCGCCGACTACGTGGCGCTGGCGCGGCACGAGCGCGACGAGCTCGCGCGAGCGGGAGACCGCATCGGTGCAGGCGCGGTTGCCTACGTGCCTTCGCTCCCACATGACGTCGTCGACATCGCCGCGCTCGACGCGGTGAGCTTCTACCTCGTCGGCCAGGTGAAGTAGGTTCGCTCGCCGTGGGCACGATCTTGGTGGCGGCAGACGGTCATTGGATTCGTGACCAGGTGCGCGCCGCTTTCGTTGCGCCGGGACAAGAGGTCATCGAGGCGACGCGCGGCCAGGACGTGCGCGACCTCGTCCGGACGCAGAAGCCCGACCTGGTGATCCTCGATCTGCAGATCGCCAACATGGGCGGGATCGCGGTGGCCATCGACCTGCACCTCGAGGCGTCGGCCGGACGGGTGCCCGAAGTGCCGATCCTCTTGCTGCTCGATCGCGAAGCCGACCGCTTTCTCGCCAAGCGGGCCGACGCCGACGCGGAGCTGGTCAAGCCAGTCGACGCGTCGACGCTGCGGCGGGCTGCCAAGCCATTGCTCTCGGAGCCTGCTCCGGCCTGATCACTACAATCGGTTCCCCCAACGGGCTGTGGCGCAGTTTGGTAGCGCGCTTCGTTCGGGACGAAGAGGTCCCGGGTTCAAGTCCCGGCAGCCCGACCACCTAGTCAGAGCAGCAGTTCCGCGAGCTGGACGGCGTTGAGGGCGGCGCCCTTGCGGAGGTTGTCACCGGTGACCCACAGGTCCAGCGTGTTCGCCTGGGACTCGTCCTCGCGGATGCGGCCGACCAGCACCGGGTCGATGCCTGCACTCTCGAGGGGTGTCGGTGCGCCATCGACGCCGTCGAGCACGGCTACGCCCGGCGCGCGGGCCAAGACGCTCGCGGCCTCGTCGCGTGAGATGGCCCGCTGGAACTGCACGTTCGCCGACATGGCGTGTCCGACGTACACCGGCACGCGCACGCAGGTGCCTGTGACGCGCAGATCAGGTGCGTGCAGGATCTTGCGGCTCTCGTCGCGCAGCTTGCGCTCCTCCGACGTGACGCCACTCGCGTCAAGCGAGCCCGCGAGCGGGATCACGTTCCCGGCAATGGGCTTCGGCCAGATCTCACCCGGCTCGATCGCGCCCGGTGTCGCTCCGGCGCGGCTGAGCACGTCTTCCTGGCCCGCGCCCTTCGTCCACTGACCGGCGAGCTCGTCGACACCGGGTTGACCTGCGCCCGACACTGACTGGTACGTCGACACCACGAGGCGCTCGATTCCCGCTGCGCGGTGCAGCGGAGCCAGCGCGGTCACCAGCACCATCGTCGTGCAGTTGGGGCACGAGATGATGCCCTTCGGGAGCTCCCGCACATCGTCGGGGTTGATCTCCGCCACCACGAGCGGAACCTCGGGATCCATGCGGAACGCCGCCGAGTTGTCGATGACCTTCGCGCCCGCGGCAGCTGCGCGCGGAGCCCACTCGAGCGCGAGCGGATCGTCGACGTCAACGATCACGAGGTCGAGCCCGTCGAAGCAACCGTCACGCAGCACGGCGCACGTGACCTCACCACCCGCAAACGGAAGCCGTCGACCCTCGGAGCGCGGCGACGCGTACACGCGCAGCTCCGACACCGGGAACGAGCGCTCCTCGAGCACACGCAGCATCTCGGTTCCGACGACGCCCGTGGCGCCAACCACACCCACTCGCATGCCGATTTACGCCTTCTCCAGCTCGAACGCATCGTGCAGCGCCCGAACGGCCTTCTCCACGTCGGCCTCCTGGACCACGCACGAGATGCGGATCGACGAGGTGGAGATCATCTCGATGTTCACGTGCTCGCGCGCGAGCACCTCGAACATGGTCGCGGCCACGCCCGGATGGGTCTTCATGCCGGCCCCGACGAGCGAGACCCGCCCGATTCCCTCGTCGGGAGTGAAGCCCGAAGCGCTGACGTCTTCGACGAGCTGCTCCATCACCTTCCCGGCCCGGCCGAGGTCTTCCTTGGGCAGCGTGAAGGAGATGTCGGTGTGACCGGCGGTCGACACGTTCTGCACGATCATGTCCACGTTGATCGCCTCGTCGGCCAACGCGCGGAACACCTTGGCCGCGACGCCCGGTCGGTCGGGAACGTGGGACAGCGTGATCTTGGCCTCGGAGGTGTCGTTCGTGACGCCCGAGATGATCGCTTGCTCCATCGCTTCCTCCTCGTTCACGACCCACGTGCCTGGTTCCCACGTGAAGCTCGACCGCACATGTACCCGAACGCCGTGGTTCCGGGCGAACTCGACGGATCGCAGCGCCAGGACGCGTGAGCCCGTCGCCGCCATGTCGAGCATCTCCTCGTACGACAACCGCTCGAGTCGCCGAGCCCGAGGCACGAGGCGGGGGTCTGCAGTGAACACGCCATCGACGTCCGTGTAGATCTCGCACGCCTCCGCGTCGAGCGCGGCGGCGAGCGCAACTGCCGTCGTGTCGGACCCGCCGCGGCCGAGCGTGGTCACGTCGAACGCGGTCGAGACACCTTGGAATCCGGCGACGACCGCGACGGCACCCTGGTCGATCGCCTCGCGCAGGCGGTCGGCGCGGACATCGACGATCTTCGCCTTCCGATGCGTGGTGTCGGTGACGATCCCGGCCTGGGAGCCTGTGAAGCTCACCGCGTGCTCACCGCGATCGATGATCGCCATGCACAGCAAGGCGATCGAGATCCGCTCGCCCGACGTGAGCAGCATGTCCATCTCGCGCGCGTTGGGCGACGCCGACACTTCGTGCGCAAGCTGTTCGAGCTCGTCGGTGGTCTTGCCCATCGCCGACACGACGACGACGACCTCGTTGCCGGCGCGACGTGTCGCGACGATGTGCTCGGCGACAGCCTTGATCCGCTCTGGGTCGGCCACAGACGTGCCGCCGTACTTTTGCACGACGAGGCTCACGGCATCGATGGTACCGGGGGACCTGCCGCGAACCTCCTTCATTGCCGAGTCCTCGTACCGTTTGGTCGCGCTCGCTCGGCGCGGGGATGCTCCGCGCCACCCCTTTGGGGACGCTCGACTGCTCCTAGACTCCCGGCCCGTGTCGAAGCAATCGAAGCGTGATCGGCAGCGTGAGAACCGCGAGGCTCGCCGCCAGTACGAGGAGGCGCTCGCCCGTCGGCGCCGCACGTTCAAGACGGCTCGCCTCTTCGCGATCTTCCTGGTGCCGGTGATCGCGATTGGCGCGTACCTGAGCATTTCAGCGAAGGACGAGAAGACCGGGGGCGCCGCCGCGGGCGCGTGCCGAGACGTGAAGAAGCCGAAACCCAAGGACGACACTTTCGCCGCGGCCGAGCCCACGATCACCGACACGACCAAGACCTATGTCGCGGAGGTCGTCACGAGCTGCGGATCGTTCACGATCCAGCTCGCGGCGGCCGAAGCCCCCGAGACGGTGAACTCGTTCGCCTTCCTTGCGAACGAGGGGTTCTACGACAGCTTGACCTTCCATCGATTGGTGAAGGACTTCGTGATCCAGGGTGGCGATCCCAAGGGCGACGGCACCGGCGGACCCGGGTACACGGTGCCCGACGAGCCCCCCACGAACGGCTACCAGGAGGGGTCCGTCGCGATGGCCAACTCCGGTGCAGGAACCACGGGCTCGCAGTTCTTCGTCGTCACCACCGCCGAAGGCGCGGCCAACCTCGGGGGTCCGCCGTTCTTGTACTCGATCCTGGGTCAGGTGACCGAGGGCTTCGAGACCGTGTTGCGGATCGAGAAGCTGGCGAAGCCCGACCAGCAACCGAAGAAGATCGTGGTGATCGACAAGGTGACGGTCACCGAGGTTGGCGCGACGGCGCCGTCCACCACGACGACGACTTCAGGCTGAGAGCTCATCGATCGCGCTGCCGGTCGCGAACTGTTTCGTGTCACGGCCGGTGTACACCGTCACGGCGCCCACACCCGCGGTGCGCCACGCGCCGTCGGGGTCGCGCACCAGCGCCGTCTGCTCGTCGATGCCGATCAGCGTGGCGTTCTTGGGCAAGAGATCGATCGAGCGCTCGCGCAGGTGATCGGCGGCAGTGCCGTGATACGGGAACACCGCGAGGTTGGGAACGACGCCGAGTCCGACGGTGTACGCACCGCCACGCGGATCCACCATTGGATCGCACACGAGCGTCGCCCCGGCACCCGACGCGGCGAGCACGCCACCCGCGTGGTACGACCCGAGCATCGCGTCCCACAACGACGACGACTTGAGCACGGAGCGCAGGTGTAGCGGCGAGCCGTCGGCCACGTACACCATGCGCGCCTTGCGCACCGCCTCGACCGTCTTCGGGTCCTCACCGTCGGCTCGCCGTAGGACCATCGGCGCACGAACTTTCGCGCCGAGCGCTTCGAAGTAGACGGTGGCGCGCTCGACAACACGCTCAGGGTGCTCGAAGGCCGCGGCCGACGGCAGCACCACGACCTCGCTCGCATCGGCGTTTGCGAGGAGCTCGCGGTCGAAGTCCTTGCAGCCCTCGTTCCACTCGCCGCCACCCACGAGCACAAGGGTTCCGCCAGCTCGGTTCGCGCTCATCTTGATTGGTCGACTCCGCTACGCCGTCCCGCTCGTCCGAGCGCGGCTCCGCTGGGTCTCATGAGGTGGCGAGACTACCGGTGGTCGAGCGCGCCATACTCGGATCGTGCAGACCGCGATCGCCGCCGTCGATCTCTACGCCACGCTTGGCGTCGAGCCGACCGCCACCGCCGAGGAGATCGCGGTCGCATTTCGGGTGCACGCCAAAGAGCTGCACCCGGACCGACACCCGGGAGACGCGGGTGTCGCCGAGCGATTCAAGACCTTGACGCACGCCTACAACGTCCTCGCGCGCCCCGAGAGTCGCGATGCCTACGACCGCCGCCGCACCGCGAGGAACACGCCGGTGTCGTCAGCCCCAACGGCGACGACGCACCATCCCGTGTTCCGCACGGCCCGACGGGCTCGGGCGGCGATCGGGATCGGCATTGGGCTGATCGTTCTCGGCACGGCCAGTGCGGTCCTGCTCGCCGGTCTGGACACCGGCGACGCGGCCAAGACCATCACGCTGTGGCTCGTCGTGGTGAAGCTCCTCGCCTGCGGCGTGCTGCTCTGGGGCCTCGGCTCCTGGCGCTTGCGGCGCCTGCGCGCCGACGCTCGGGTTACCGCGCGGTAACGTCCGGGTGCCGACTGGGGCCGGAAGAGCGGAGATAGCCAGCATGGCGGTGAAGCAGGTCGGACTCGTCGGGTCCGGGATCATGGGCTCGGGCGTTGCCGAGGTCGTCGCCAAGGCCGGCCTCGACGTCGTGCTGCGCAGCCGGGCCGAGTCGAGCGCTGAGGCGATGATCGCCTCACTCGAGAAGTCGCTTGCCAAGCAGGTCGAGAAGGGCAGGCTCGACGCCGCCGACAGCACAGCGATTCGTGGGCGCGTGCGCGCCGTTACCGACCTCCAGGAGCTCGCACCTTGCGACCTCGTCCTCGAATCGGTGGTCGAGGACCTGACGGTCAAGAAGCAGCTCTTCACCGACCTCGACGAGATCTGTGCACAAGCCGAGATCCTCGCCACGAACACTTCCACGCTGTCCATCGGTGACATCGCGGCAACGACGAAGCGTCCAGAGCGGGTGTGCGGCATCCACTTCTTCAACCCCGCGCCCGTCATGCCACTCGTGGAGGTTGTGCGCGCCGAGAGCACCTCGTCAACGACGATCACGACGGCCCGCACGTTCGCGGAGGCATGCGGCAAGACCGTGGTCGATGTGGTCGACCGCGCGGGGTTCATCGTGAACTCATTGCTGTTCCCCTATCTCAACAACGCGGTGAAAGCGCTCGACTCGGGCCTCGCCACACGCGACGACATCGACGCCGCAATGAAGGGTGGATGCAACTTCCCCATGGGGCCACTCGAGCTGCTCGACCTCGTCGGCCTCGACACGAGCCTCTCGATCCTCGAAGCCCTGCACGCCGAGTACCAGGATCCCAACTACGTCCCCGCGCCGATGCTCGAGCAGATGGTCAGCGAAGGACGCCTGGGCCGCAAGTCCGGCCAGGGCTTCTACGACTACTCGAAGTAGCCCGAGACAAGCGCGCTCGGCTCCTACGATCACGCGGGGCAGCGGGGCGCCGGCCGCGCACCGGCGTGATGTGGGGGGTGCCACATGAGGCGACGCCAGAAAGCAGCACTGCTCCTGATCGCGACGACGATCGGGCTCGGCACGAGCGCACTCGCGTCTTCATCAGTCGCCGGCGCGCAAGGGGACGATGAGTGGGCGCTGCTCAACGACACGCCGGCGTACTCGTTCGGGTCCGGTGGCGCGCCCGTCCGCAACGCTCCGCTCGCCATCGCTGTGTTGCGCGGATCCAAGACCGGATCCGGGCTCGAGCTCGACATCACGAACGTCGCGAGCTTCGTGCCGACGGGCACCGCGATCTCGGCCCGCATCGGCTTCTACTCCGCGCCCACTCGGCGGCCGATGATCTACGGCGGCTTCGAGTTTCCCTCTCCGGCGACGGCGCCGTCGAAGGCACGCTCGTCGAGCGCGAGTCCGAGGGGACGACCACGAGCGCCGAGGTCTGGGGACCGGCCGACGAGGACTTCGGCGAGATCACCGGTAGGTACGCGTCCGACGGCGCAGGCTTCAGGATCAGCGCCACTGGTGCGTACCGCAAGTTGCTGCGCGATCCGCTGACCACCGTCGGTTTCGACCTCTGGACGGGTGACGCAGGGACGACGGTGCAGCCGAGCGCGCGCGTCTCGATCGGCGATCTCACTGGCGTCAAGCCGGGATTGCTCCCGTTGCAAGGCACCAGCGTCGCGGCAGACGGGACCCCTCAGCCTTGGATCACCGGACCGGTGGCCAAGGACTTCTACAAATGGCGGGTGAGCGTCACCACCGAAGCAGAGAACCCGCAGCTGGTGAACATCGACATCGGGAAGTACTCCGAGAGTGCCAGCCAGATCCGGCTGTTCGTCGCGAACCAGTTCAACGCGCTTCCAGCCGGATCGAGCTTCCCCCCGTACGACCTCGTCTTGTTCGGACCTGATGACACAAGTGTCCGGGCGCGCAGCGGCGACGCGTTCGCGTCGTCCGAGATCGGGGCGGTCGAGATCAAGCGCGGCGGCAAGGGCAAGTTCACGCTCGAGCTCGACGACCAGCTGCATGCCGGATTCGCTGCAGCGCAGGTCGTTGTGCAGGGGCAGGACAACGCGGTGCTCCTCGCGACCGGCTTCCAGGTCAAGTTCTGAGCACTCGCTCGCTCCGCCCCTCCGGTGCCGAGCGCGAGACAATGGACCCATGACGGAGCGTGAGCAGCCGTGGATGATGCGGACGTACTCGGGCCACTCCTCGGCTCGGGCGTCGAACGAGCTGTACCGCACGAACCTGGCCAAGGGGCAGACCGGCCTGTCAGTGGCCTTCGACCTCCCGACGCAGACCGGCTACGACCCCGACCACATCCTCGCCCGCGGCGAGGTCGGCAAGGTCGGCGTGCCCGTCCCAAACCTCGGCGAGATGCGCACGCTCTTCGACGGGATTCCGCTCGACGAGATGAACACGTCGATGACGATCAACGCCACCGCGATGTGGCTCCTCGGCATGTACCTCGCGCTGGCCGAGGAGCAGCGGGTCGACCCGGGCGCGCTGGCCGGGACCACCCAGAACGACATCGTCAAGGAGTACTTGAGCCGCGGCACGTACATCTTCGGCCCGATCCCGTCCCGCCGGCTGACCGTCGACGTGATCTGCCACACGGTGCGCAACGTGCCGAAGTGGAACCCGATCAACGTGTGCTCGTACCACTTGCAGGAAGCTGGCGCGACGCCGGTCCAGGAGATCGCGTACGCGCTCGCCACCGCTGTTGGCGTGCTGGACGCGGTGCGCGAGTCCGGTCAGATCCCCGCCGACGAGATGCCCGAGGTCGTCGGCCGAATCTCCTTCTTCGTGAACTCGGGCATCCGCTTCGTCGAAGAGACGTGCAAGGTGCGCGCGTTCTCGCGGCTCTGGGAGCACCTCGTTGCCGAGCGCTATGGCGTGACGGACGAGAAGCTGCGGCGGTTCCGCTACGGCGTGCAGGTGAACTCCCTCGGACTCACCGAGAAGCAGCCGGAGAACAACGTGCAGCGCATCGTGCTGGAGACGCTGGGCGTCACGCTCTCGAAGGACGCGCGGGCGCGAGCCATCCAGCTGCCCACGTGGAACGAGGCGCTGGGTCTGCCGCGCCCCTGGGATCAGCAGTGGTCGCTGCGCATCCAGCAGGTGCTCGCGTTCGAGACCGACCTGCTCGAGTACGGCGACATCTTCGACGGATCGAAGGTGATCGAGGCCAAGACCACCGAGCTTGCCGGCGCCGCGGAGGCGGAGCTGGCGTGGGTGCTCGACGGCGGCGGCGCGTTCGAGATGACCGAGGCCATGAAGGGCCGCCTCGTGCAGAGCCACGCCGAGCGCGTGCGCAAGATCGAGTCGGGCGAGCTCGAGGTCATCGGCGTCAACTGCTTCCAGGAGACGGCGGCATCGCCACTCGTGACCGAGGACGCCGAGCACATCCTCGTGGTCGACCCTGCCGCCGAGGCCGAGCAGATCGAACGGCTCGAGCAGTGGCGGCGTGATCGTGACGGCGACGCCGTCGCCAAGGCGATGGACCGCCTGCGGGAGACCGCGGCGACCGACGAGAACCTGATGCCGGCAACGATGGAGCTCGCCCGCGCCGGCGGGACGGTCGGTGAGTGGTCCGACGCGCTGCGGGCGGAGTTCGGCGAGTACCGCGCGCCTACGGGCATCGGTGGGGTCGCCGTCGCGCCGAGCGACGCGCTCGTCGTCGTGCGCACGCGCGCGCAGCAGGCCGCGAAGGAACTCGGTGGTCCGCTTCGGATGCTCGTGGGCAAGCCCGGCCTCGACGGTCACTCCAACGGTGCGGAGCAGATCGCGGTGGCTGCGCGCGACGCGGGCTTCGAGGTCGTGTACCAGGGCATCCGGCTCACCCCGGCGCAGATCGCCGCGGCCGCGCGCGACGAAGATGTGGATGTCGTCGGCCTGTCGATCCTCTCCGGCTCGCACCTCGAGCTCGTGCCCGAGACCGTGCGGCTGATCCGTGAGGCGGGTTCCGACGCGCCGGTGGTCGTGGGCGGGATCATCCCCGACGCGGATCGACCGACCCTCGAACGGGCGGGCGTGGCGGCCGTCTACACGCCGAAGGACTACAAGACCTCGGCGATCATCGCCGACATCGTCGAGCTCGCCATCGAGCATCGGAAACGCTTGGCCCGGACGGCCTGACGTTCGGCCGGTCTGCCCCGTTGAGCCGATTTCGACGTTTTCGCAGGTCGGAGGCCTGTTTTCGACTGTCACACCCGCCCAGCCCCAGTCACCAGCTCGAAACTTCCCCACCAGCACCTTGACAACTTCATAGGTAATCGTGGGGACGGTGAAACCGTTTGCCCCGCGCGAGCGTCTTTGTCGTGGTGACACGAACGCCTGAGCTCACCGGCTTCTGCCGGGAGGCCTGGCCGCGCCTGGTCGGCGCGCTCAGCCTCTACACGGGCGATCGCCACGTTGCCGAAGAGCTGTCCCAGGAGGCGCTCGTGCGGGTGTGCGAACGGTGGACGGAGGTGCGGGCGATGGAATCGCCGATGGGCTGGGCCCATCGGGTCGGGTTCAACCTCGCCAGCTCGCACTACCGCCGCCGCGGGGCTGAACGACGGGCGCGCCAGCGCCTCGGCGCAGTGGTCGACGTGACCGCGCCACCAGTGGAGGCCGCCGATGCGCTCGCGCTGAGAAACGCGGTGGCCGCGCTCCCGGAGTCACAGCGTCGGGCTCTCGTGCTCCGGTACTACGTCGATCTGCCGGTGGCCGACGTCGCGCTGCTCATGGACTGCCCCGAGAACACGGTGAAGACGCATACCCGGCGGGCGATCGAGAGCCTTCGTGGCGCGGGGCTCACGACGGACGACGAGCTACGGACCGAATCGAAGGAGATGCACGGTGGCGAATGACGTGAACGAGACCCTGCGCGCGGCGGCCGCGTCGCCGACACGCGACGCGCCCCTCTCTCTGATCGAAGCCCGACTGCGCCGGCGCCGCCACGTGCGTCGCGGTGCCGCGGGGGTGTGCGCACTGGCGCTCATCGCCGCACTCGGTGGCGGTGTCGCATTGAGCGTCGACAGTGGACCGCGCATCGAGACGGTGACCCCCGCCGCGTCTCCGGGCGTCAGCGCCGGGGACCCGCCGGTCTCCGTGGACCTTCCGGACGGATGGGTCGAGAGTCCGATCGAGCCCGGCATGCGGTTCGACGGCGAGATCCTTGCCGTGGGCACCACGCTGCAGCCGGCTGGCGTTCCACACTCGGCCTGCTTCGAAGACGAGATGTACAACGACGACGTCGTCGTCGTGCTCCGAGAGACCACCCATGTCACCGTTCTCGAGAAGGAGCTCGCGGCGACACAGCGGCTCACGACCGAGGCGTACGGGCAGTATCCACTTCGCCCCGACAACTTCGCCACGGCGGAGAGTGCGGTCTCGACGTGCCTCGCCATCGGCACCGACGTGCCGTGGGAGATCCACCGCTACACGTTCTCGGATCAGGGTCGTGTCTTCATCGCCGATGTCGGCTTCGGGCCGACGTCGACACCCGAGGCTCGGGCCGAGGCGTTCGCGGTCCTGAACAGCCTGGTGGTGGAGCCGTGGTTGGAGGAGCCACCGGTGCCGGTCACGACCGTGCCGCCGTCGACGGTTCCGGCGTCGGCCGACACCCAGGCGATCGAGGCTGCGTTCGAGACGTGGGTCGCGGCGGGGCCACCCGACTTCGACGGTGCCGAAGCGGTGATCGAGGACTTCGCATCGATCAAGGCGACGGCACAGGAAGCTGCGGACCTTGTGGGGAATCCGCAGTGCTACACGGGACGCGTGGACGCCATCACGCGCATCGACGAGGACGATGCCGATGTCATCTTCTCGTTCTTCTGCGACGGGCTCCCGGCGGTACCGACCAATCAGCCCGGCCGAGCGGTGAAGATCGACGGTGTCTGGATGGTCAGTCGCGACACGGTGTGCGCGACGTTCGCGATCGGGCAAGCACGTTGTCCACCCCGCGAATGAATCACTAGCGCGCGTACATCGCCTCGATCTCGTCGGTGTACTTGGTGTTCACGCCGCGGCGCTTGAGCTTCATGGTCGGCGTGAGCTCCTCGGAGTCGGCGAGCCACTCGGCGCCGAGGACCGTGTACTTCTTGATGCGCTCGACGTTCGAGAAGCGCTTGTTGGCCTCGGCCACGTTGCGCTCGACCTCCTCGAGCACCACCGGGTCAAGCGCGAGCTCGGCAAGCGACGTCGCCTTGACACCTTGCTTGGCCGCCCACGCCGGGGCCACGTCGGGGTCGAGTACGACCAGCGCCGAGACGAACGGGCGGTTGTCGCCGATCACCGCGGCCTGACCGATCAGCGGGAACGACTTGAGCGCCGATTCCAGGTTGGCCGGCGAGATGTTCTTGCCGCCCGCGGTGATGATCAGCTCCTTCTTACGGTCGACGATCTTGAGGTACTGGTCGTCGTCGAACACACCGATGTCGCCGGTGTGGAGCCAGCCGTCGTCGTCGAGCGCTTCGGCCGTTCGCTCGGCATCGTTGAGGTAGCCGCGGAAGATGTTGCCGCCCCGGGCGAGCACCTCGCCGTCGTCGGCCAGCCGAACCTCGCAACCGGGGATCGGCGGGCCCACGGTGCCCACCTTCACGCGGAAGGGGGTCCACGTCATCGGGCCGGAGGTCTCCGAGAGCCCGTAGATCTCCGACATCTCCAGGCCCAGCGCGCGGAAGAACTTCAGCACCTCGACGGGGAGCGGCGCCGCGCCGCTGATCGCCGCCTTGATCTGGTCGAGACCCAGCAGGCCGAGCACGAAGTCGCCCACCGGCTTGGCCTTCTCGTTGTATTCGGCGGCCAGGTCAGCGGGGAGTGCCTCGCCGCGCGCCCGGTACTCCGACTCCTGCTCACCGACCGGGAGCGCAGCGTCGAGCATCGCTTGTTGGTTGGCGTCGGCACCCGCGAGCGCGAGCACGCCGGCGTGGATCTTCTCCCACACGCGCGGCACGGCGAACATGATCTCGGGCTTCACCTGGGGGAGGTAGGACGCGACCTGTGACGGCTCCGGGCAGGTCGTCACCTCGAACACACCGACGATCCCCTGGTAGTGCGACACCATGCGCTCCGCGATGTGCGCCATCGGCAGGTACGACACCATCCGGCTGAAGTACGGCACGGCCTCCCAGCAGCCCAGCAGGCTCTCGACGGTCCAGACGACGTTCGCGTGGTCGAGCATCACACCCTTCGGCGGACCGGTCGTCCCCGACGTGTAGATGATGGTTGCGAGGTCGTCGGGTTCGGCGACGCTCGCGGCGGCGTCGAGGTCGATCGGGTCGCGTTGCAACAGGTCGTGCCAATGGAGCACGTTACCGGGGGCGCGCCCGTCGTCCTCGATGATCACGACCGCGCCGAGCGCGGGCAGCTCGTCACGCACCTTCAGCACGCGCTCGAGGTAGTCGACGTCCTCGACGATGGCCACAACCGCGCCGCAATGGCGCGCCAGGTACTCCACCTGCTCCGGTGCCGAGGAGTTGTAGATCGACACAGGAGTGGCACCGAGGAGCATGGTGGCGACGTCGGCGATGTGGAACTGGGGTCGGTTGCGCATCATCAGCACGACGCGTTCGCCCTTGACGACGCCGAGCTCCGAGAGCGCGGCGGCAAGCCGGCACGCCCGCTCGGCGTAGTCGGACCAGGTCCACTCGCCCCAGCCCTCCTCGCCGGCAGGGGTGGCTTCCTTCCACCGCAACGCGACGCGCGCGCCGTGCTCGCGGACGGTGTCACGGAAGCGGGTGGCGACGGTGTGCCCTGCCACCGTGCGTGCGATGTCGTCGCTCGAAACGCTCATGGTTCCCCCGGGAAGCACGACCTTGCGACGGCAGTCTCGCGCGGGCGACGCGCGCCGTCGCTCCGCCGCCAGTTGTCCACACCCACCGGTCGAGAAGTCTGGGAGAACCCTGCGGTCTCCCGCCGGAGCCGTGGAGAACCTGTGGAGAACTCCCCGGGAGAGTGGAGAACTCCCCCCCGGCTGGTGAATACTTGCCCCGGATCGCGTCCAGGGGCGATCAGAAGTGCTGGGTGAAGCAGCGGTTGTCGAGGTGGCCGAGGGCATACTCGGTGTAGAGGCCGGCGAACATGCCGCGGGTCTGCTCGGCCCAGGCGAAGGCCGCGGGCTCGGTGGCCCGCCGCACCACCTGCGTGTAGCCGCCTTGGTGGATCCGGTACTCAGCCCACGCCCCCGGATAGTCCTTGGTGCACCCGATCTCGGCGAACGGGACGTCGCGCACCGCGGGGAAGCGACGGATCCGGTTGCGGTGTGTGTGACCGGCGAAGTACCCGGCGATGTTCTCGCGACGGGTGACGACGCCAGCGAGCGCCTCGCTGTCGTCCGGGTTGATGCCGAACGTGTGTGGGTTGCGCGTGGGCGATGCGAGGTCCCAGAGGTAGTGGTGGCCGAACACCAACACCGGGTCCGCGGTTTCGCTCGCGAGGTCGTCGAGCCACTGCACCTGATCGGCGCTCAGCTGGCCGCCGTCGGTTCCCGGGATCACGGTGTCGAGCACCGCGAGCGTGATGCCCTCCAGCTCTACCGCGTACGGTGCGTCCTCGATCGCCATCGTGGGGTCGCGCATGGCGTCGTGGTTGCCGCGCACGTGGTGCATCCGATCGCCCAACGTGCCGTACATCGCGAGGAACGCGGCGTACTCGTCAGCGGAGCCGACGCTCGTGAGGTCACCCTTCACCACGACCACGTCGGGATCGAGCGCTCGCATCTCGCCTACGACGGCTCGGTTCATCGTCTCGGGATACGGCGGCTCATCGGGCGCGACGGAGAAGAACGGGCCGATGTCTTCGTGCGGCGGCCCAAGGTGCCCGCACTCGACTTCGCCGAAGTGGACGTCGTTGGCCGTGGCGATCGTCGCGAGGAGCCGACCAGCAGGACACGCCAAGGTGCGAAACGATGCGGGCAGGTTCTCAGTGGCGGGCGCGCCCTCGACGTCGAGCGTGTACTCGTGGTCAGGAGCGAGACCGTCGACGCGCACGACATGCCACGCACCTGTTGTGGTGACCTCCCGGGCTCCTACTCGCGTCGTGACCGATTCACCCGCCCTGGTAGTGAAGGTGACGAAGGCCTCGTCAGGGCCGACCGCGAAGAGCTCGGCGTTGGCCGGCGCCGTCATGCGCCGTCGCTATGGACGGGTGCGCCGCGCGACGCGACCTGAGAAACGCCACGGGCCGCGAACCCGCCCGACCCGGCGCGAAACGAGCCGTGCACCGCGCACCCACTCGTCGAGATGCGGCTCGTGGTCCATCGGCGGACCCCCAGCCGTGGACACCGTGACCGCCGCCAAGATCGCCGCCACCTCCTCAGGCGTGGCGTCTGGCGTGATGGCCCGCAGCCGCGGGCCACTGCCTCGCTCGGTCACCACGTGGTCACTCCGGTCAGGGCCAGTCTCATCCGACGGAGCATCAGAGAGGCAGGTTGCCGTGCTTGCGCTGCGGCAGCTGCTCGCGCTTGGTGCGGAGCATGGCGAGCGACCGGGCAAGCACCCGACGCGTGTCGCGGGGATCGATGACGTCGTCCACATAGCCACGCTCAGCCGCGATGTACGGGTTCGCGAAACGCTCCGTGTACTCCTCGATGAGCTCGGCACGGCGCGTCTCGGGGTCGGCGGAGGTCTCGATCTCCTTGCGGAAGATGATGTTCACCGCACCCTGGGGACCCATCACCGCAACTTCGGCCGACGGCCAGGCGAAGGCCAGGTCGGCACCGATCGACTTGGAGTTCATGACGACGTACGCGCCGCCGTACGCCTTGCGGGTGATGATCTGCACCCGGGGAACGGTCGCTTCGCAGTACGCGTACAGCAGCTTGGCGCCGTGGCGAATGATCCCGCCGTACTCCTGGTCGGTGCCAGGAAGAAAGCCGGGCACGTCGACGAACGTCACCAGCGGCACGTTGAACGCGTCGCACAAGCGCACGAAGCGGGCCGCCTTCTCCGACGCGTCGATGTCGAGCGTTCCCGCGAGCACTTGGGGCTGATTGCCGACGATCCCGACGGAGTACCCGTCGATTCGGGCAAACCCGCACACGATGTTCTGCGCCCAGAGCGCGTGCACTTCAAAGAAGTCGCCATCGTCGACGATCTCGTGGATCACGGCCTTGATGTCGTACGGCTTGTTCGGCGCATCGGGGATGAGCCCGACGATGTCTTCGCAGCGGCGCTCGGGGTCGTCGGTGGGCTCGAAGTAGGGAGGCTCTTCGAGGTTGTTCGAGGGCAGGAAGGAGAGGAGGTAGCGCACCTGCGTGAGCGCGGTGTCCTCGTCGTCGGCGACGAAGGTCGCGACACCCGACTTGGACGCGTGCGTCATCGCGCCGCCGAGCTCCTCTTGTGTCACGTCCTCACCGGTCACGGTCTTCACCACGTCGGGCCCGGTGATGAACATGTGCGACGAGCCCTTGACCATGAAGACGAAGTCGGTGATCGCGGGCGAGTACACCGCACCGCCCGCACACGGCCCGAGGATCACACTCACCTGCGGGATGACGCCCGATGCCTTCACGTTGCGGAAGAAGATCCCGCCGTAGGCGTCGAGCGAGACGACGCCCTCTTGGATGCGGGCACCGGCGCCGTCGTTGAGCCCGATCATCGGCGCACCCACCGATTCTGCGAGGTCCATCACCTTGTGGATCTTCTCGGCGAACACCTCGCCGAGGGCACCGCCGAACACGGTGAAGTCCTGGGCGAACACGAACACCTTGCGACCGTCGATCGTGCCCCATCCGGTGACGACGCCATCGGTGAGGGGGCGGGTCTGCTCGATGCCGAACCCGTGCGCCCGGTGGCGCGAGAGCATGTCGAGCTCTACGAACGAGCCCTCGTCGAGCAGCTTCTCCAGGCGCTCGCGCGCGGTGAGCTTGCCGCGTTCGTGCTGGCGCTGGACGGCCGCGGGGCTCCCGGCGTGCAGCGCTTCCTCGCGGAGGGCGGCGAGCTGCTCGAGCCGCTCCTCGATGGGGTGGGGAGCGCCGGGCGTGACACCGGCACCGGGGTCACCGTGCAGCGCCTCGGCCTCGGCTTGCTCCTGGATCTCGGACTCTTCGACCGCCATGAGGGGTGCAGCGTACCGGGCGGCTCCGCCGGGTCTCGGCGACCGGTCTAGTAGCGGAAGTGCGCGACGACGAACAGCGTGGTGCCGTTCCGGCACGACGCACCCACGCCGAGATACCGATTCCTGAACTGCTGCATCACGGAGAAGTGGGGTGGGCTCGCGATCCAGGCGTTCACTGCGGCATTCGCCGCGGTCTGGCCGGTCGCACAGCCCGAGGGGAGGTACCAGCAGAACAGGTTCTCGCCGCCGCCGCCCGGGTACCACGCGAGGAGCTGAGCCCCGGAGGAGTGCAGGAGGGGACCGCACGCGCTGCTGCTCGCGTTCACGTTCGCCACCCACTGTGCCGCCATGCTGGCGCCGACATCAGGCTGGTAGTCGAAGCCCGTGAGGTTCTCGTGGGCGTTGAAGACCGCCTGGATCGTGGCGGACGAGCTCTGGTGGACCACCGGGGGTGGGGGCGCAGGGGCAGCCTTCGGTCGGCACCCGGCTGCGACCAGCACGGCCACGACCAGGAAGATGACTGCGTGTGCGCGTCGCACGCTCATGGGCTGCTCCCCGAGGGCTGGTTCGGTGGTGCTCCATGGCGGCACACCGTGCCTGGGCGACGCGGTGCCTGGAGATGACCGAGAGGGACCCCAGGGGTCCCTCTCGGGGACGACCGTACACGCCCCTCGCGGGCACGGCGAAAAATGCGCCTCGGCCCGCTGGCCCTACTCCTGCACCAGCTCGATGAGGGTGCCGAACGCGGTCTTGGGGTGCACGAAGGCGACCGTGGTCCCCCGGCTGCCGGGGCGCGGTGCCTCGTCGATGACCTTGTGGCCCTGGGCCTTCACCCGCTCGAGGGCCGCGGCGCAATCGCTGACGCGGTATCCCACATGGTGGATGCCCTCGCCCCGCTTCTCGAGGTACTTGGCGACCGGCGAGTCGTCGCGCACGGGCGTGAGGAGCTGCACGTACGAGTCGGCCACCTTCAGCAACGCTTCCTCGACCCCGTCGCGCTCGACCACCTCGCGGTGCGCAACCTGACACCCGAACGTGTCTTGGTAGTACTCGATCGCCGCCTCGAGATCGTTGACCGCGATCGCCACGTGGTCGATCTCGGTGAGCACCGAGACGCCGGGTTCAGGCGCCATGGCGACGGAAGAGGGTGATCTGGGGCAGCAACTTCTCGCGCATCTCGGGGTTGGTCACGCCGAGGCCCTCCTCCGGCGCGAGCGCGAGGATGCCGAGCTTGCCCTCGTGCAGGTTGTGGTGCACCTGGTACGCGGCCTCGCCGGTGTTGTCGAGCGTGAACACCTTCGAGAGCGCGGGGTGGATGCGCCCGTCACACACGAGCCGGTTGGCTTCCCATGCCTCGCGGTAGTTGGCGTAGTGGCAGCCCTTGAGCGTCTTCAGGTTCATCCAGAGATAGCGGTTGTCGAACTCAATGTTGAAGCCGCTGGTGGCGGCGCACGTGATGATCATGCCGCCCCGCTTGGCGACGAACACCGACGCACCCATCGTTTGGCGACCGGGATGCTCGAAGACGATGTCGGGGTCGTTGCCCGTGAGCTCTCTGATCCTCTTGCCGAGGCGACGCCACTCCCCGGCATCCTGTGTGTGCTCGTCCTTCCAGAACTTGAAGTCCTCGGCCTTCCGATCGATGACGTGCTCGCAACCCATCTCGTGGAGCAGCGCGGCCTTGTCGGGGGACGAGACCACACCCACCGGCGTGCCGCCGCCGTTCAGCACGTACTGCACGGCATAGGCCCCGATCCCGCCGGTGGCACCCCATACCAGCACCGTCTGACCCTGGGTCATGTGCGAACCGTTGGGGCTCACGATCATGCGATAGCTCGTCGAGTTGCAGAGGGGGTTGACGGCCGCCTCCTCCCACGTGAGGTGGGAGGGCTTCGGCATCAGCTGGTTGACCTTGGCGACCGCAATCTCAGCGAGGCCGCCGTAGTTGGACTCGAAGCCCCAGATGCGCTGATTGGGGGCGAGCATCGCGTCGTCGTGCGCGGCCGGGTCCTGGTCGTCGACGTAGTTGCTGTGAACGCAGACGCTGTCGCCCGGCTTCCAGTTGCGAACCGCCGAGCCGACGCGCAGGACCACGCCGGTTGCGTCGGAACCGATCACATGGAACGGCTGGTCGTGGCGCGCACCCCACACGCTCTCCTTCGCGAGGCGCGCGAGGAACTGGAACGTGGGGAGCGGCTCGAAGATCGACGTCCACACTGTGTTGAAGTTGATCGACGACGCCATGACCGCCACGTACGCCTCGTCGGGTGCCAGCTCGGGCAGTGCGACATCGTCGACATGCACCGACTTGCGCGGGTCCTTCTCTTCCGACGGCATGTCGGCGAACATCTCTTGCTCGTCAGCTCGGACCACCGCGGCCCGGAATGAAGACGGAAGCGGGATCGCTCCGATCTCCTCGCCTGGGGCGCCCTGGAGAATCGCGGTGCGGATGGCGTCGATCTCGGTGCTCATGGGTAGAGCAGGCTACGCGTCCGCGTGCCCGCGATGCCTCCCGCGGTCAGGTCCTGGCTGGCGACGGAGGGCTTGCGCTTCGGTACGATCGGCACGACCTACTTCAGCGCAGGAAAGGTGCCTCGATGCCCGGCTCTGTGATCGTCTCGTCGGCTCGCACGCCGATTGGCAAACTGTCCGGCGCGCTCGCGCCGATGAGCGCGATGGACCTCGGCGGAATCGCTATCAAAGCCGCGCTCGAGCGCGGCGGCGTCGGACCCGAGCAGGTCGACTATGTGGTCATGGGCCAGGTGCTCCAGGCAGGACAGGGGCAGATCACCGCGCGCCAAGCCGCGGCGAAGGCGGGCATCCCGATGACCGTTCCCGCGATCACGATCAACAAGGTGTGCTTGTCCGGTATCAACGCCATCTACCTCGCCGACCAGATGGTGCAGGCCGGCGACGCAGAAGTCGTCGTCTGCGGTGGCATGGAGTCGATGACCAACTCGCCGTACCTGCTCCCGAACGCGCGCGCGGGTTACCGCATGGGCAACTCGGAGGTGCTCGACTCGCTCATCCAGGACGGCCTGTGGTGCGCGTTCGACGCCGTGCACATGGGTTCGGGCACGGAGCGTTACTGCGGCGAGTTCGGAGGACTCACTCGCGAGCTCATGGACGACGCCGCGGCCAAGAGCCACGATCGTGCCGCAGCCGCGGCCAAGGAAGGGCGTCTGGCCGAGGAGATCGCCCCCGTCGCACTCCCCCAGCGCAAGGGCGACCCAATCCTCGTGGAGGTCGACGAGGGCGTCCGCCCAGGCACCACCACGGAGTCACTCGCCGCGCTCAGGCCGGCCTTCGACAAGGAAGGCACGATCACCGCCGGCAACGCGTCGCAGATCTCGGACGGCGCGGCGGCACTGGTGGTCACGAGCACCGAAAAGGCCGCCGAGCTGGGCGTCACCCCCATCGCCGAGCTCGTGAGCTTCGGCATGGTGGCCGGCCCCGACACCTCGCTCCTCACCCAGCCGTCGCGGGCAATCAAGCGTGCGCTCGAGCAGATCGACAAGCCAGTCTCGAGCCTCGACCTCTTCGAGCTGAACGAAGCGTTCGCCGCGGTGGGCCTGGCATCCATGCGTGATCTCGGGATCACCGACGACGTCGTCAACGTCAACGGCGGCGCGATCGCGCTCGGCCACCCAATTGGCATGTCCGGGGCGCGCATCGTGATCACGCTCGTGAACGAGCTGCGCCGTCGCGGCGGATCACTCGGCGCGGCGGCGCTGTGCGGCGGTGGTGGGCAGGGCGACGCCGCAGTCGTGCGCGCGCTGTAACACCGCACGCCACCGAGCAGCTCTTCCGTCAGGAGCCTTGATGTCACTGCCCCCGCCGCCGCCGCCGGATGGCACACCCCCGCCACCCCCACCGGAGGATTGGCAGTCATCAACCGGCTACGGCGGGTCGGGCTATCGAACCGCTTCCGGTCCGCGCGCCGGGTTCTGGATCCGCTTCGTCGGCGCACTCGTGGACGGGATCCTGCTCGGGATGGTGAACGGGATCATCCAGGAGGCGACGAACCGGTGGGTGGCAGCTGTTGTCGGCATCGTGATCGCAGTCGTCTACACGACGTACTTCATCGGGAGCCCGAGCGGTCAGACCGTTGGCATGCGCGCGGTCGGGATTCGGGTCATCGACGCCACCGGCGGTGATCGGGTCGACTACGGCCGCTGCGTCACCCGATACCTCGTCGCCATCCTCTCTGGTCTCGCGTTCGGCCTCGGCTACTTCTGGATGCTGTGGGATCCAGAGCGCCAGACGTGGCACGACAAGGCATCGGGCACGTTCGTCGTCCCGGTGACCGACTACCCCGTCGAGCGGTGGCCCGGTTGACGGCTCGCTCGTCGCGGCTACGCGTCGACCTCGCGCC
Source organism: Acidimicrobiia bacterium (assembly GCA_040881685.1). Taxonomy (NCBI): domain Bacteria; kingdom Bacillati; phylum Actinomycetota; class Acidimicrobiia; species Acidimicrobiia bacterium. The sequence continues at coordinate 177,346 of JBBECS010000002.1, forward strand.
GGCCTTCGAACGCGCGCCCGAGCGTCACCTCGTCGGCGTACTCGAGGTCGCCTCCGACCGGCAGTCCGCTCGCGATGCGCGTGATGCGGACGCCCAACGGCTTCAGCACGCGCGCGACGTACATCGCGGTGGTCTCGCCCTCGATGTTCGGGTTGGTCGCGAGGATCACCTCCCGCACGCCCTCCTCACCGACCCGGCGCAGGAGCTCCTTGACCCGCAGCTGCTCGGGACCGATTCCCTCGATCGGGGAGATCGCGCCCTGGAGGACGTGGTACCGGCCATGGAACTCGTGGGTGCGCTCGACCGCGACGATGTCGGGGGCCTCTTGCACCACGCACAACAGCGAGGGGTCGCGGCGATCGTCGCGACAGAACATGCACAGCTCCCCTTCGGCGAGGTTGAAGCACCGACGGCACCAGGAGACGCGCGCCTTCGCATCGGTGATCGCCTTCGCAAGCCGGTTGGCATCCTCGGGCGCGACCTTCAAGAGGTAGAACGCGATGCGTTGCGCCGACTTCGGGCCCACGCCGGGCAGTCGGCCGAGCTCGTCGATCAGTGCCTGAACCGGCCCTTCGTGCAGCGCCATGGGGATTCGGTCTCTGACTCAGCCGATGAGGCCGTCGAGCGCGCCGAGATCGAGCCCGCCCGCCACCGCGCCCATGCGCTCGGCCTGGAGTGCCTGCGCGGCGCGCTGCGCCTCTTTGCAGATCGCGAGCACGAGGTCTTCGAGCATCTCGAGGTCGTCCGGATCCACGACCTGCCGGTCGATCGAGACGGAGCGGATCTCTCCGGAGCCGGTGACCACGGCTTTGATCATGCCGCCGCCGGCCGAGACTTCGGCGGTCTCCTCGGCAAGCGCTGACTGCGCCGCGGCCATGTCCTCCTGCATCTTCTGCATCTGGCGCATCATCTGGTTGAGCTGTGCGCCCTGACCTCCGGCCGGCTTCTGCTTCGCCATCACTGCTCCCGACCGACGCTCAACTGCCCGCGTCGCGCGGCAGCTCTTCGACGACGGTAGCCCCGAGCTGTTGCTGCAACAGGCTGACCGACGCGGGGGGCCCGAGCGGAGCGTCGGTGTTCTGCGAGAGATCGATGTCGGCCATCTCGACCATCTCAGGAGGTTCGTCGGCTCCCGAGGGACCGGACGCGGACGGCGCGTCACGCGTCGGCACGGGCGCCGGTTGACCACCGCCGAGCGAGAACTCCTCGGCCGGCTCGAGGTTGAAGCGCACCGTGCGGCCAAGGTGGTGCGCCAGCGCGGCACGAATCGTGTCGGCCTCCTTTTTGAAGCGCGGCTTGGCCGCTTCGATCACACCGGGCGGCACGCCGAACACCACGATGTCGCCGTCGACGCGCAACGGCTGCGCGTTCTGGACTGCGCTACGCGTCGCAACCGGGAGCTCCGGGAGGATCGAACCCCAGGCGATGATCACGTCATCGAGCTCGAGCCGGGCGGCGGAGTCGTCCGGGGGTGGAGCGGCTGGTGACGCTTCAACCACTTGCTCGGGCGACGCCGCTTCCACCGGTGTTGGCTCGTCGACCGCGGGTGCGTTGGCGGCTTCAGCGCGCACGGCGCCGATGGTGCGGCCCGGCGCACGCGGGTCAGGAGGCGGCGGTGCCTCCGATGCCGGTGCTGCGGATGCAGGTGATGCAGGTGTGGCGCCACTGGCGAGCGCACGCTCGAGACGTTCGATGCGCTCCACCACCGTCTGCAGCGGTGGGCCCGCGTCGCGACGGCTGAGGCGCACGAGCGCGACCTCGAGCACGAGGCGTGGGTCGGCGGCCTCGGTGCCGCGCATGTCGGTGACCGCTTGGCCGAGCGTCTCGATCGCCCGAACGAGCGCGGCATTGCCAAGGGCGAGTCCGAGCTGGCGCAGGCGTTCCTTCTCCTCCTCGGACGCGTCGACCCGCACTCGCCCGGCGCCGGCCGTGAGGAGAAACCCGTCGCGGGCCGTGCCCAAGAGGTCTTCAGCCGCGCGCCTCGGGTCGTGGCCCGCCTCGAGGAGCTCGCCCAACGCGACCAAGGCGCCCGGCGAATCTTCCCCGGCGATCGACTCGAGGATGCGCACACGCAGTGGGAACGGTGCGCCGCCGAAGAGCGCCGCAACGGCCGCCGCTTCGAGCGGTCCGGTCTCGTGTGCAAGCGCCTGATCGAGCAGCGACTCCGCGTCGCGAGCAGAGCCCGCGCCAGCGGCGGCGATGACGGCGAGGGCCTCGGCGTCGGCCTCGACCCCCTCACGCGCGCACAGATCGCCGAGGCGAGTCACCAGCTGCTCGATCGACAGCAGCGTGAACTCAAAGTGCTGCGTGCGTGACCGGATGGTGGGAAGCACCTTCTCGGGATTCGTGGTTGCGAGCACGAACACGACGTGGCTAGGCGTCTCTTCGAGCGTCTTCAGAAGCGCGTTGGCCGCTGGGTCGGTGAGCATGTGCACCTCGTCCAGCACGTAAACCTTCGTCTTCGCACCACCGCCCATGCCGAGCGTCGAGCTCTCGATGACATCGCGGATGTTGTCGATGCCGCGGTTCGAAGCCGCGTCGAGCTCGAAGAGATCGAGGAAGGTGCCGGTTGCGATCGCGCGGCAGTTGTCACACGCGTCGCACGGCTCGCCATCGGGACCGATGTTCATGCAGTTCAGGGCCTTCGCGAGGATCCGCGCCGTTGTGGTCTTGCCGGTTCCGCGTGGTCCGGAAAAGAGGTACGCGTGCCCGACCCGCTCATCGCGCACCGCGTTGCGCAACGCAGTGGTGACGTGCTCCTGGCCGACGAGCTCGTCGAAGCGCTGCGGCCGATACTTCCGATACAACGACTGATACGGCACGTCCTCGACCTTACCGAGCAGGGACAGAGGTGCGGACCGTGCACCCGCCGTCGACTCGGGGCCGCCGCGGAACGGCGATCCGACGCAGCTCAGGCCAGGCTTGCCTGCGGCACACGGGAAAGTCCGCTGAGAGCTGCTTCCTTCCGGACCTGACTCGGTTTGCGGGATCCCGTTGCGCAGGACCCGGCCCTCGACGCCGCGCCGGGACCGATCGTGCGGCGGTCCGAGCCTCGGGAGGGAATTCAGCCCCCCGTGCGTGGATTGGGGGTACAGGGCACCACGAGCTCCCCGCCTAGCACGGTCCGCGCTGCGACCTTATCCGGGACACGTACGATCGCCGATCCGGGAGGGATGCGAGAGCGGCCGAATCGGCACGCTTGGAAAGCGTGTGTGGGGCAACTCACCGTGGGTTCGAATCCCACTCCCTCCGCATGACCGACGCTGCGTGGCACGACCACATGGGCGTTGCGCTCGACGAGGCGCGGGATGCTTTGGCGCACGATGACGTGCCTATTGGCGCGGTAGTGGTTGACGTCGCGAGTGGTGTGGTGCTGGCGCGGCGGCACAACGAGCGAGAGGTCTCGACCGACCCGACGGCTCACGCCGAGGTGCTGGCCTTGCGCGATGCCGCCACCGCTCGTGGCAGCTGGCGACTCGACGGGTGCGCGCTCGTCGTCACTCTCGAGCCATGCCCGATGTGTGCTGGTGCGACGATCGCAGCACGGATCGATACCGTCATCTTCGGAGCCGCGGACCCCAAAGCCGGCGCGATGGGCTCGCTCTACAACCTGGGTGCCGACCCTCGGCTCAATCACGAAGTCGAAGTGGTCGGCGGCGTGCGTGGCGAAGAGTGCGCCGAGCTCCTCAGCACCTTCTTCGCCACGCGCCGTACCTAGCCCCAGAAGTCGTCCCAACCCGCCAGGTCGTCGGGGTTGTCCACGAGCTTCGTGTAGCGGCCGTCGGCAATGGTGAACTCCAACCGGTTCGTCGTATTGAGGTTCTTGCCCTCCCGCTGACCCTGGCCGAGATAGGTCGCGATGACCGTGTCGGCACCGTCCGCCTCGGTCTTCTGCAACGCAGCTCGGAACGTGCCGTTCGTGGCCTCCGCGAGCTTCCCGTACAACTCGAGCATCGCGTCGCGGCCCTTGTAGTCGCCGGCGAACTGGCTCTTGCCCGGGATGTGCTGCGATGCGTCCTCGGCGATCAAGCCGCTCAACGTCGCCATGTCACCGGAGTTGAACGCCTCGAAGCCACGCTCGACCAGATCGCAGTTCTCCTTCTCACCCATTGCTTTCCTCCCCATCGCGAAGTGACGTGCGATGAGCATTCGCAACGCGAGTTCGCACGGATCATTCGGTTCGCCGAGGGCCGGCTTTGCCGGCCCTCGGCAACCTCGCCGCGGAACAAGTTGCGCCGGAAGGGGCCGCCGGGGAGGGCCTGCCCTCCCCGGCTTCGCGGAGGGAGTGGTGCCGGATCTCATGAGATAGGCGACACCTGTGTCAAGACATAGGAGACACCG
>JBBECS010000003.1:0-23371 GCA_040881685.1 Acidimicrobiia bacterium
TGCCTGTTTGTCGTGGGGCCGGAAGGGATCGAACCTTCGACCGAGGGATTATGAGCGGGACCAAAGCGTTCGTTCCTGTCTGCTCGCGTGCGCATCCGTTGCTACATAAGCACACGCGCGCACTCGTCGTGCACGTGCGACAGGTGCGCCACGCCAACTCGGTGTCAAACCGGTGTCAAGAATCGCAGTTCCGCTCGGGCGCCAGGACAGCACGCTGACGCACCTCAGCGTGACAAGTTGTTCCTCGAGTACGAGGACCCCCGAGACGTCGATTTTGCGCGGGCGCGACCCGGGCATCGCAAGGCTGGACTCAGGCTTCGCCGACCAGCCTTCTGAAATAGGCGGTAGTGAAGGGAAGTTGAGCGAGGGTTGACAAGAGCACTGCGAGGGCAGTGAGGCGCGTCGATTCGAAGGCCGCGAGCACCGCGGTAGTGGCACCGGCGCAGCCGACGATGATCCAGGGCATGCGGACGAGCAGCGGGTGGCTGCGGCGCCATACTTCATCGAAGTAACCCTTGAACAAGTGAGCGAGCGAAGCAGTGCCTCCTTCCGCGCTTTCGCACACAAGTCGTTCTCCCTCAGTTCCACGACCGTTCGGAATCCGGAAGGTAACAAGGGCAAGCCGACGCGGAGCATCTCGTCTGTCGGTCGCGAGCGTCCCTCTGAGAAGAGTCTCGCGGCGGTTGCGGCCATATCTTCGGATCTTGATACGGACTCGACCCTGGGTCTTGAGTTTCATCTCGTTTGTCAGGGCCATCAACTCGTTCATGCCTTCGCGCACGGAACCGATGTGACCGACACGCGCAGCTCCCTCGATCAATCGCTCATCAGCGTCCTCGCGGAACACAAGTACACGAAGTTCGAAGCTTGCTCCTTCTCTCGCAAGGCCGCGGACTGTGTCCGTCAGGTTTGTAGAGAGGCCGTGATAAGCGAAGCAACGGACGATCCCACCGTCACGCGCGGCATCCAGAGTTTCGCGGATGCTCTGGTCGCCGCCCACTTTCGCGATCCCCTCATGACGAACTAGCGGGTGTGATCCAGACACACGCCGGTCCTGACCGTCGAGCCACTCGCGAATCTCCGTCGGCACGGAGTATTCGCGCTCAAGCTCACCGAGGGTCTGGATCCGCCACCTCGCTATGCGCTGCGTCTCGGCGAACTGCACCTCCGTCTCTTCGAGCACAATCATCTGAGCGTCGACCAGTTGGTCGAGGCCCAACCTGACCGCCTCGGGTCCGATCCCGTACAGTTCAGGAGAAGCAACGACCGTCGCCTTGAGTTCATCGAGATCATTCGCTGCTGGCATCATCACATCGACACTTCCGCGCTTTGCGAAGTACGCGAGCAGAGGACGCAGCGCGGGCGAGTGTCGCTTACCAGCAATCGCAACAAGGTCGAAGAGCGCTCTAGCCACGGTGCTCTCGTCCACACGCCCACCCCTGTGATCTGAACTCTCGTGGCCTATCGGATGTCGTCCTCAGTTAGACGCTTCGTCTCGTGATCGAGCGCCAAATCCTCATGCCAGTCGTCGGGCTCACCAGGGCCGTGTTTGACCGTGTGAATGACTGCTCCCGCCGGTAGGTACACGTTGTGTGAAATCCCTGGCCGTGTCGTGACGATGTCTCCCGGATGCTTACGTCCTGGCCGCATGTCGCCATCGATCTGCTCGACGAAACCCATCCAGCCTTCCTGGACGATATAGGTCTCCATGACGCTGTCGTGATAGTGCGCGTTCTGCCAGGCGCCATCATCGGATGCGATGGTGCGGATGTATCCGGAACCGTCGGCGTGCATTAACCGGAATCGCAGTTCTCCGTTGAGCATCACGCTGAAAGACACCTGGATTCCGTGCGCCTCGAGTTCTGCCTCGTCTATGGGGGTCATCGTCGTCTCTTCACCCTTTCGAGACCGGCGCTTGTTGTTCGTTTGCCATCATCTCACCTTTTGATTACCGAGCGACATGCCCGTTCCGGAAGCGACTTCGCCGACGCACGCCTGCGTGATCGCACTGGACCGCGGCCACAACCAGCCGCGGCCCGCCGATCTCTATGAAACGAGCCTGCCTTCTCGAAGGCTGCGCGTGACGCGTCGTTCGATCCCGTCGAATTGCGGCACGTCGGCGAGGTGCTCACCGAGCTCTTCCTGCCAGCGCCGCTCGTATTCGGTGAGCCGCGCTCGATATCGAGCCTCGAAGAGCGCTGGATCGATGCCGCGATGGCGTGCCTTCGCCTCGAAACGGAGAGCGGCTTCAGAGGGGTCGACTGCAAGGATCTCGAACATGGCATGGAGGTCAAAGAGGTCACGGCATTGGAGTCTCTGGATCACGCAGCGGAGCTTCTCGCCAGCGATCTCAGACTCCGAGTACACGGTGAGGTCGTGCTTCATTTCCAGGTCGGGCCACCGCGGGAGCAACCGAGCTTGGCGAGTCTCGATGATGAGTTCGTCGTCGGCCAGATCAAGCTTGATCGAGCGCTCTCTACCAAGCGGGCCGACGAAGCGGATACGTGGCGGTGTTCTCTCGTCGAGCTCGAACATCTCGAAGCCAATTTCAGCCTTCGCGTCGTTGAGGACACGCTCGACGAGTCCGAGAGCTTGTGGCTTGCCGATACCCACGAGAGAGAAGTCGAGGTCGGCCGAGTAGCGACACTCGTCCAGATAGCAGTAGCGCAGCGCGGTGCCGCCCTTGAAGACCAGTCGTTGCTCATCGAGGCGAGTGAGCGCGGCGAGCATGTGGGCCAGCGCGTAGTCGCGCTCGACGGTCTGTGCGGAAACACCGTCGGCATCCGCGCGACGCGTGATCTGAGCCGGCGTGATCATCGGTACAGCGACGCTCGAAGTTCGTCGGGTTCGCGATTCCAACGGACCCACCAATGTGAGTCGCGCCACACGGCTCGACCTCGGCTCGGTGGTTCCAGATCGAGATCGGCACTTGGGGTCCGCAGCGGCTGGAGGCGAAACGCGAGCCCCTCGATCTCGAGGCGGTCCGCGATCGAGCCGATTCGACGCAACGCTGGCCCCCACTCGAGCTCCTGGGCAAGGTCCGTCAACCGCACCGAATCAACCTTGGGTGCGGCCGCCGCAAGTGCCTCGGCAACCAGTGACGCGCCGCCGACCAGCTCGGGACGCGCAGCCGCGTCGAGCAACGCGCGTTCGAGGCCCGAGATCCAGGACGGACCGTCGCGCTCGGCGCCAACATGCACGCTGCTCACAGGTTCGACGATCGTGCGGAGCTTCCGTCCTGACAGGGACTCCATCCGCACCCGGCGCGCGACGGCGATCTGTATCGTCCGCGCCGGATGCACGAGCAGTCCCAACTCGTCGAGTGCGCTGCGGTATCCGATCCGGTGCGGCACCCCGGGAAGGGCCGCGGCGACGGCGACGGCCAAGTTCTCGGCAGCAGCACGCGTCCCAAGGACGCCGAGGTTGCGGATCGCATAGCTCCCCGGGCGAAGCCGCTCGAGGAGCCCGGCATCGGTGAGGCGGCGCAGCAGGTTTGATGCCGCCTGGGGCGAGATCCCGAGCCGTGTGCGAACCAGATCAGCGGTCAGGGCTTTCGAGCCCTCCGCGACCAATTCGTCGAGCAGTGCAATCCCTCGATCTTGTGTCTTCATGGCACCTATTCACGATTCTTATGAACTACTGGCACCTAGAGACTAGATGACTAGTTTCGCAATGGCAAGCGTTCATGATATTCGTGAACTAACGACCGACTACCACAAAATTCTACCGGACCGGGCCCCAGGTCCCGCCATCGAGCGAGGTGGTCGGCCGCCTGGTGCTACAGCTGGTCCAGTTCGATCGAAGTCGGGACTCCTTCGGCAGACTCGAGCGCCGCGGGTAGGCGCTGAGCTACTGCAGCTTCGAGCCGAATCATGGTGTCTACGGTTGAGTCGATTACTTGATCCCAGTCTTCCGCATCGGCCCATCCCCCTTCAGCGAGGTCAACCACGATCTTGCGCGACCGATTCGACTCCTTCGCCTCCCACTCGAGCGCGCCCCCAAAATCGGCCTCAATCTCGGCGCGGTGGGCCACGAGCGACTGGAAGATCGCATCAGTCTCGGCCTCACGACCTGCGCCCCGCTCGATCCAGACAATCACGCGGGTTCCATGTTCGCGAACTCCGTAGACCCAGCCAACGCCACCTACCTGTCTCGACAAATACGGACCCTTCTTCGGTAGCAGCCCGATGTGCAGAGGCGTCTTCTCTGCGGCTCGGTCGAGGAGTCGCTCGAAGAAAGCTCTGCGCGCCGAATCACGTTCGCTGTCCTCGCGCTTGGTCGCCGCAATCTTCCTCGTCTCCTCTGACGGGCCGACGATCCTTGTCAGCAAGGGCGCGGGGTCGGATTTCCCAATGCGTATGGCTTCCAACTTGAAGAGCCAGACAGAGGCGGACGAGGAGTCGTTGAGCCAGGCGACCGCACGGACATGCTCAGGCCGGGGGTCGCCAACAATCCAGATCGCTCGCGACGCCTCGTACGCAGCGAGGTACGTCAGCACCTTCCCAAGATGGTCATGATCGGATCTTTCCAGTTGATTCTCGATCACGACCGTTTCCCCATCTTCATCCTCAGCAATGAGGTCCACGGAAAATGCGCCGGCCGGCTGTTCGCGCCGAACAGATTCTGGGACGATCGGGATATCCAAGTGCTCGTTGAGAACATCGATGTTCCGTTCGAGCCACGTGGTGAAGTCAAGAGCCTCGTGCTTCCACACTTCTCGCACTGGCGCGCGGATGATCCGACCGATGCTCATCTGAGCGGCGACCTGAACTTCGACGGCTGTAGCACGAAGATCACCCTTCTCATTCAGTTGGCGCGACGAGGGTTCAACGTGTGGAAACGATTGTCGCATTACTCATTGACGGCGGCCAGACGACGAAGCCACTCGCCTCCTTCACCTATGCGGCCATTGCGTCAGTAGTTCTCCCGGATGTACGAGTAAGCGCGATCGAAGAGTTCGCCAGTAGTCGGGAGAGCGTGCTTCGCGAGGGTCTTGCGAAGCTCGACCCGCACTTGCCGGTCGCCGGGCTGGCTGGTCTGCCAGCCGGTGAAGCGGACCTGTTTGACGATCGCGTCGACATCGGTGACGACCTGTTCGACGATGACGGGTACGTCGGGTGGGGCGTACTCCCTAAGGATCTGCGTGAGCGCGCCGAGCTTCGGGTCGGGAAGGAGCGCGAGCGCTTCAGGTCCGCCTTCGTCCTCTGCCCGCTCCGCGGCCGTGACCTCGCGAGCCACTTCGAGGAGCTCACGCAGGAACTCGATCGACGCCTCGGCGCGCCCGATCTGGGCCTTCCGCAGGCGCTCGAGCCGTTCCGAGAGCTCCACCCAATAGGGATGTCCGCTGCCCTCCAGGCGGCGACGGATCCGGGCCCCGATCGTGTCGATGGCTTCGCCAACGGTCATCGGCTCGCGTTCGGCTGGCACGCGCGTGCCGTCGAGCGCGAGCTGGCGAATCGCATCGATGGTTTCGGCATCGACGATCACCTCGTCCAGCCCGGTTCCCGTAACCCGCACGCCCCCGATGTGGCCGTGCACAAGTTCGAGCGTCTTCGCGCCGAGACGATGCCACAGCAGCGCGTTACTCACGCCCGTCGGCTGGACGCTTTCGTACACCTGTGCCAACCACCGGTAATCCACCCGATGGTGCTCCAACGCCGCGTTCGGATCAAGGAACTCCCACAGCCCCTGCACAGTGAGGTACTCACGTGCGAACGCGTCGCGCGCCTCGCCCGGAGGGACGCGCTGCTGCGCAGCCATGAGAGCGGCGAAGGATCCATCGGTTCGGTCAAGACCATCGAAACGGGCGAGCGCAGTCTCCAACTGGGTCTCGAACTCGGCGAACAGGTCATCGACATCCACGGGGCGTCGACCACCTCGCTCGGGATCGGCGTCGCGTAGTGCCGCAGCAATCTGATTTCCAAGGCCGACATAATCAACGACGAGCCCGTACAGCTTCTCCTGCCCAGTGGCCGGGTTCGTCCACCGCCGGTTGGTACGACAGATCGCCTGGAACAAGGTGTGGAGCCGCAGCGGCTTGTCGAGGTACATCACACCCTCGATCGGAGCGTCGAACCCGGTGAGCAGTTTGGCCGTTACGACGAGCAGACGCAGCGGGTCGGTGTGGTCGGAGAACCGGGCCTTGACCCTGGCTTCCTCTTCGCGTTCGAGTGCAAACCGCTCCCGCCAATCCTTGGGTTCATCCTTGCCGGTGCCCACCGTCATCACGACGACTACCTCGTTGTCCTCGTGCCGGCCGCGTTCGGCAAATAGCCGAGTGAGCTCGTCGTGGTAGGCGACACACAACTCCCGGTCGTATGCAACGACTTGAGCCTTGAGCCCGAGCGGCGCGACCTTGCGCAGGTAGTGCTCAATGATGTCCTCGCACACCGCGTTGACGCGTGCCGGATTGAGCATGAACGTTCGGAGGCTGGTGGCCCGATCGGCGAGCAGCTCGCGTTCTTCGTCGGACAGGCCTTCTTCGCCGGCCATCGCGGCAAAGGCTTCGTCGAGCCGCTCGCGATCCACGTGGAAGTCGACGAGGCGTGTCTCCACGTGCACGGGAACGCTGGATCCGTCGGAGATCGACCGTTCGATCGTGTAGCGGTTGAGAACCCAACCCGGATCGAGCGGGTCGCCGAAGAGCTTGAACGTGTTGCGGTCCTTATCGGAGATCGGCGTACCGGTGAGGCCGAAGAACTGGGCGTTCGGGAGTGCGGTGCGCAGGTCGTCACCGAGACGACCTTCCTGGGTGCGGTGCGCCTCGTCGACCATCACGATCAGGTTGGCCCGCTCGTTGAGCAGCCCCGCGCCCTCGAATTTGAAGATCGTTGTGACGATCACGCCGGGGGTGCTCTCGGCGAGCAGACGCTGCAGATCGTCCTTCGAGCCGGCGACCTTGAGGCGTGGCATCCCCGCGGTCTGGAACTGCCGGGCGGTCTGCTCCACGAGATCGACTCGGTCGAGCACGATCACCACCGTCGGACCATGGAGTCGCTTGTCGTTGAGGAGTTGCAGCGCGGCGAACGCCATGAGCAGCGTCTTTCCGGTGCCCTGGTAGTGCCAGATCAGACCCTGGCGACGGTCGGGCGAGAGCACTCGGGTGTGAATCGCCTCGACGCCCTCCACCTGCGGGTAGCGCGGGATGATCTTTGTGAGCTGCGGACGACCGTCACGCACTGGACGGTCGAACAACGTGAAGTCACGCAGGATCGACAGGATGCGCGCCGGGTTCAACAGCAGCTCGACCGACCTCATGACGCGGGCACCGCCCGTCAGGTCGAACGGGTCTGACGTCGAGCCCCACATCAGCCAATGCTCGGCAAGCTGGTTCACCGCGCCGTAGTGGAACTCTCGCCCTTCGGTCGCGAACGAGAGCACGTTCGGTCCGAAGAACGGCGCACACTCGTCCTCGTACACGTCGTGCACGTCTCGGGCGCCGTTGAGCCACGACTTGCTGGCATCCGTTGCCGGCTTCGTTTCACCGACGACGAGCGGAAAGCCGTTGACCCATAGCACGATGTCGAAGCGGCGTGCGTGTGGGGCTTGACCGAACGTCACCTCATCGGAGACGACGAGTCGGTTGCGCTCCGGGTGCTCGAAGTCAATGAGATGGACCGACTCGTAGGTTTCAGTGCCCACGTACTTGATCGTCGAGTGTCCGCGCAGCCACGTCGTCATGCGTTCGTTCGCCGCGACGAGACCGTTCGTTGCCGCGGTGAGCAGCGCGGCGCGGATCATCGGGAGCACCTCGTCGACCCGCGAAGGGTTCTCGGCGATCAGCGGGTTCAGACGCACCAGTGCAGCCTCGACCTCGGGCTCGATGACCGAGGAATACACCGTACGATCGAGCTCAGACCCCGGTACGTGCGTCCAACCGAGCGCGACAAGTCGCTCCACGATCGCCGCCTGCACCGTCTCCCGCTCCGAGAAGCTCACGCCGACCTTAGAAGCCGGTCGTAGAACTCCGGGATCTCGTGCTTGCCGGACAGGAGATCGCCGAGGAGCGCGGTGCGGAGATCGGCGAGGGCGGCGTGTTCCCGCTCGGATTCGGAGATCACTTCCGAGAGCGCGTTGGTCCGATGGACGACCTCAGCGCGGACCTCATCAGGTGCCCACGGGACAAGCACCTGCTTGAGCCAGCGTACGGCAATGTTGCCAAGCCCGGTCGTTCCGCTCGCTGCGTCGCTGATCGCGTGCTGCGTTGATGGAGATCTGAGGAAGCAGTACAGGTAGTCGGTGCTGCTCGGATCGTGTGGCTTCATAGCAATCTGGAATGCGGAAACGGCATGACCCTCGGCCTCTGGCGGCACGCGGTACACGTTGCCGATTCGCGCTCGGTTGCCGTTCGTGCGAATCATGACAATGCTCGAAGAGTCGAGCCGCACAGTTTTCGTCGGCAGTGCTGCTACATGCGCTCGCTCATCAAGGACCACGCGACCGTCCGGGCGCGTGTTTGTGATCTTTAGCACCGGGATGGTGCCCGAATCCGGTTCGCGCCGCTCCTGCTCGGCTTTCCACGACGGACCAGAGGTCATGCTGACGAGGTCACCGAGTGGAATGAGTGGCCCGTCAGTCCGTGCACATTCGGACAACGACGCGGCGAGCGCGAGCCGGAGCGTCTTGGTCGCGGAGAGCGTTGCTTCGACTACCTCATCTACAGCCGCAACGAGGTCCACGATCCGGCGCTGCTCGGCGAGTGGTGGCAAAGGTACGAGTGTGTCGAGGAGCACCTGTTGGTTGAGCGTCCGATTGCGGCCTGCCGAGCCCGGCGACGCAACTTGGAGTATCCGCCGCCCCAACTCCGTCTCGAAGAGCAGTCGCAGATAGTGGGCATCGCATTCGGTGTCTCTCGCGACGTAGGTGGCAAACCGGTGCGATCCGCAGCGCCCATCGTCATCGGGTCCTGCAACCGCAACCGCACCCTCCCACGCAAACACGATGTTCAGAATGAGATCGTGTTCGCGAATTTCAAAGACTTTCTTTGTTCCGAGTTCGGCGCCTGTCACTGCAGCCTTGTGAAAGATTCCCTTGCCGTGTGACCGGATGCCGATCTGCATGTACTCCGTGGTCGCTTGCACGGGCAGCGGCCGCCGTACGCGCTCCATTACCTCACCGAGGCGCACGTTACGCATAGCCGGCCTCGCGGAGCCGCTCATCCAGCCGAGCTTCGGCGTCCCGTAGCGCGGCTTGTGCCTCGCGCAGCTCCGCGAGCACGGTCGCGACATCGACGGTCTCCGTCGCGGCGGCGCGCAGGTAGCGCCCGAGGTTGAGGTCCCAGCCGTTCTCCTTGATCTCGGCGTGTTCGACGAGTCGCACGGCAACGCCGCGGTCGCCATCCGGATCGTCACCGGTGCGGTACGCGGTGAGGATCGCGTCGACATCGGCGTCCATGAGCTGGTTCTGGTTGCGGCCCTTGGTGAAGCACGCCGAGCCGTCGACCATCAGCACCGCGCCCCGCCGCTCCTTCGTCTTCACCGCGCGGAAGATCAGCAGGCACGCAGGGATCGACGTCGAGTAGAAGAGGTTCGGCGGCAGGCCAATCACCGCGTCCAACTGGTCCTTCTCGAGCAGGCACTGACGAATGCGCGCTTCCACACCGCCGCGGAACAGCACGCCGTGCGGCATCACCACACCGACCCGTCCCGTCTCTGGGCGCATCGAGGCGACCATGTGCTCGACCCAGGCGAAGTCGGCGTTGCCGGCTGGCGGCACGCCGCAGATCGCGCGCGGGTCGGCCGTCCAGGTGTCTGCACCCCAGTTCTTGAGGGAGAACGGCGGATTGGCGATCACCACGTCGAAGCGCTCGTGCGCGCCTTCATGATCGCGAAAGGCAGGGTCGCGCAGCGTGTCGCCACGCAGGATGCGAAAGTCCTCGAGCTCGTGGAGGTAAAGGTTCATTCGCGCGATGGCGGAGGTCGTGAGGTTGACCTCCTGGCCGAATAGGCGCAGCGTGCGCGGATCGCCACCGGCCTCGCGCACCGCGGTGATCGTCTCCACGAGCATTCCGCCGGAACCGCACGCCGGGTCGCAGATCGTCTCGTCCGCTGCGGGGTCGAGGAGGTGCACGAGAAGGCGCACGACGGCGCGTGGGGTGAAGAACTCGCCGGCCTTCTTGCCACTCTCGTCGGCGAACTGCTTGAGCAGGTACTCGTACGCCGCGCCGAGCATGTCGTGCGACACCACGTCGGGATTGAGCGTCAACCCGTCGAAGGTGTCGATGAGGTTGAGCAGCGACGGCTCGGGAAGGCGTTCCTTGTTGCCCCACGCCACGTCGCCGAAGATGCCGGCGAGCTTGTCGGGGTTGGCCTCGGCGAGCCGATCGAGGATCCGCTGGAGCGCCACGCCGACGTTGGTGGAGACGGCGCGTAGGTCGGCCCAGTGGCAGCCGTCGGGCACGTCGAAGCGGTGGTAGTCGGCCTCGACCTCAGGGGAGGTGGCGCCACCGAAGTCGGCGAGGGCGTAAGCGTGCTCAAGGTCCCACGTGTCGCTGATCCACTTGAAGAAGAGGATCGGGAAGACGTACGCCTTGAAGTCCGCCGGATCCACCGGCCCGCGCAACGAGTTGGCGGCCTCCCACAGGCGCGCTTCGAGGTCGGCCAGCGTGAGGCTCGGGGAAGTATCCGCCACAGAACCAGCAGGCTAGAGGCCCGATGGGACACGCACGCTCTGCTTCGAGGCAGCACAAGTTCATTGCCGACTCCCGAACAGCTTCGCGATACACCACATCAGGCTGCACGCTGCGCTACTCATGCATGCACGGTCCCGGCACCGCATGTCCACGGGTGTGTTGTGGTGGGTATATCGAGGCTTAGCCAGGGAGCAGCCAGAGATGCGTGGCAAGCCGCTTGCGTCTGGGGACGGAAAGACGAAATGCCGCGCCTGCATCGTTGTGCCATCTGGAACTCTGAGGCAATGAGCGAAGGCCCTTCTCTCGAGATCCGTGATCAGCACCTCATTTCGAAGGTCTTGCTGAAGCAATGGGCGCGGGGAGGTGTTCTGTCGCGTGTCAGTTTGCGATTCGGCACCGTGCAGAAGCGATCACCGAAAGCAGAAGGATTCGAACCCTGGTACGTACGCGGCCATGAATCGGTTCGCCTGGAACAAGTGTGGAAGACGACCGAAGACCGCGTACCTGAGGCGCTTGCCGCTGCCACTGCCGGCACCCTGTTCCAAAGCAGAACCAATATCGGGGTCATCAAGGATCTGCTTGCCCTTCATGCCGTGCGATCACGGCAGATGGCGGACATGTGGCAGCGGTCACTTGCTCGATCAGAGCACAAGACACGCATCGCATCGCTGCTCGAGTTGATCAGCGACGAGGAGGTGCTCGCAGCGCACTTCCGTGCGCGTACAGGCTTAGAACCCGGAGGTTCGGCCACTTTGATCGCCGAACGGGACTACTTGCTCGATGAACTTGAGCTTCGGCTTGGCAGAGGCGGTGCCGGGTTCGCGAGCGCGTTGGAGGAACAGTTTCAACAGATGCGCGACTACTTGGCCGTTCGCGGCTTGGAGATTGGCATTGCACAGACGAGCGAACTCGTCATCGGCGACAACCCAGCTCTGACGTATGACAAGGACAACGGCAAGATCGGGTTCCTTCAAGGAGCTCGCCTTGGCGAGGCGGACTCGTTTGTCTTGCCACTTGGACCGCAGCATGTGGTAGGTGGCGGTGGGGACAACGTGTACCGCGAGCTTCAGGAACACGCAGTCGCATTTCTGAACG
This sequence comes from Acidimicrobiia bacterium, assembly GCA_040881685.1. Classification (NCBI taxonomy): domain Bacteria; kingdom Bacillati; phylum Actinomycetota; class Acidimicrobiia; species Acidimicrobiia bacterium. The sequence continues at coordinate 11,726 of JBBECS010000003.1, forward strand.
AGATGCAACTGCTCGGCTCACAGCGAAGGGTCTATTGCACGCCTGACGGGAGCGGACTTGATTGGGTGCTTACCCGAAGAACTGAGATCCTCGCGACAGTTCAAGACTCTTCAAGCGGCGAGCACGGCGCCTAGGTCGCTCGCGCTGCACCTGCCTGACTCACGCGGCCTTGCCTACGCGCGGGACGAGCGACACAAAGCGGCGAACGGCCTCGTCGACTTGCATGGATGTTTCGGCAGTGGGCGAATGAATTCGCGCGAGGCGCAGTAGATGCGCCTCGAACGGTGCATCGTTGTCATCCATTTGCCACCTGCCGAAGATGCCCGGTGCTTCCCAACCGGTTGCGCCGAGCAGAAGCGCAAATTCGAACTCCTCGACGCTGCAAAGAAACTTCGATGTGCGATCTGGGCGGCGCTCTCGTAGACGTCGCAAGAAGAGGGGGCTGTGAGGAACCGGGGTATCGGTCACTACTGCAACAGTTGCGCTCCGCGGCTCCGGAAGGTTGAGTTCGTTGGTCACGTCCCGAAGCCGATCGATTGTGGAAAATGCCTGATCCGCCTCAGCTTGGTATCGCTCAGCGAGGTCATTAATGCTCTCAATATCCCCCGCGGCAATGCCCCGAGAAAGCGACATGAGAGATACCTCCACCGCCAGATAGGAGTGGCCATAGCCAATGAGCGCATCGCAGTGCCGAGTGTTCCCAAGAATGTTCCCTATTGCGTCTGCGCCAACGACGACGTGACGGTCAGTGACTCTTTCGATCAGATCCAGCGTGTAGGCCTCGAACATCTTTCCCACGAAACCTAGAAGTGGCTGCACACCACCGAACTCAGACGGCAACACGAACTTGTACAGATCCACGGCGCGTTCAGCAGTGAGTTGGATCGTTAACGGCATCAAGCGCCCATCCGCTAGTTCGATTACCGGACGATTCCGTAGCGCAAGCGAATCGGTCTGCGGAAGGGTTCCGAGACCGCCATACTGTGCGCCAATCTCCTTGCGCACCGCGCCTTGCAAGTCTTCGATGGTCGCAACGCAATTCGTTCGGAACGCTGTTCGAAAAGCCTCGGCGAGCTGAACGTTCTCGCCTTCGACGTCGCATTCGAATGGATCTGTCAATGCAGGCCCCGTCGTCGAACCGATCTCCGAAGCAATCCACCACCGAATGCACATCAACCACACGCCTGCGAGCCAACCTTCAATCGACACGTGCAGAGCTGAGGCAAACGCGTGGCGCAACTGTGAAGGCTTGGCTGCACTGTCGGCCACCGAGGGATGGTCATCTTTGGTGCTCCAGATCGTCAACCATCGCTCGAGCATTGCCAGCCAGGGGCTCCCAGTATGAAACCGAAACCCAAGAGCAGTGATGAAGCCGAGGATCCGGTCAACTGTCGGCTCCTGCTGGTCGGCCCCGTGGAAGTCCTCATGCAGCATCCAGCACGCGAGCAGGATCTCATCGACTGCGGGCGCGCTATCTGCACTGAGGCAATTGAACCACGCCCGCCCGAGAAGCGACGCGTCATCTTGGGCGTCGGCGGTCCACGTCGCGAAGCCGAGGCGTTGCTCGTCCGAAACAGCAAGCATCTCACGAAGAATCCAAAGCACGCCTCGCGGGTGGTAGATCAGGTGGCCCGCGCCACCCTCGGCACGCAACCGGTCGCGGATCAGGGGCGGCGGGTCCATCTTCCCGACGATGTGCGCCTGCAACCGAGGATCGAGGCCATACCGATCCACCAACACTGAGAGGTTGGCGAGCAATTCAATGAGTTGGTGCACCGGTGCCCGACACAAGACACTCCAGGCGACGCGTTGCCGGACCGAGAAGTCGTAGGCGCAACCAATGGAAGATGGCGTGCAAAGCAATTTCATGCGCCACTCGTTGCGGAGCCGTCTATCCCGCGCCTCGTCCGCGGGAATGAGCAGCGGAACGTCAGGGTCTTCAATCCACAACGGATTGATCCCGGCCCCAATGTCTTGGGGCAACAAGAAGAACTTCTGCGCCTGCATGCCCTGGGGAAGCAGCATGCGAAGTCGCGCGAAGGCGCCAGTCAGCCACGGCGGGCTTTCGTCGAACGGCACTTGAATCGAGTCGACCATGTCGTTCGGTGCTGGAACCGGAAAGCGACAGATGTGAAGGGCCGGCCCTTGGTACGTCGGCAACGCCACTCTGACGATGGAGTCGTCGGCTTTTTGTCCCATCGCTGGCTCCGGTCGGATTACAGGCATGTAGTTCGACAGAGTATCGAGCGGGTGTGACAGGTCGGGCGGCGATTACGAGGCGCTCGACCGCGGGCTGCGCGCGAGCGCGCCTGGAGCAAGCTGATTGAGGCTCCCCACTCACGGAGCCCCTGCCCTCTCATCGCGACCGAGGACCGCAGCTCGCACGTAATCCCGCCCCAAGTACCAGCGCCATACACAAGTGGAGGTCACGCCCTTTGGGCGTGACCTCCGGTCCCCGGGACCGGGTACCGGTGGTCCCGGCCCCAGTTTTCTCCGCGCCGGGACTCTGACCGGGACCTCCAACGGGACGCCACGGGCGCATCCTCTCGACGTCCAGTGCTCTCACATCGGGAGGAACCATGACCGTCCAGTCCACGCATGCCGCGCCGATCGCGTTCTCCGTGGCCGAGGTGGCGGAGCTGCTCGGGTGCAGCAGCGACACCGTCCGCCGGATGATCGCCTCGGGACAGCTGCGGGCCGTGCAGCCGCTCGGGAAGGGTGGCCGGGTCTTCGTCGGTCGATCGCAGATCGAGGCCTTGTTCGAGCGAGCCTCGTCGGAGGTTGCCTGAACCGTGACCCCGGCTAGCGGTCAGGTCCCGACTCGGCTTGCAACTCGCCGATCAGCGCGTCGTGGAGCTCGTCGTCCGTGTCCCGGCGGTGATGCCACATGCTGCTCTCGTGCACGAGCCGCTTCGCATCGGCCAAGGGCAAGCGGAGGATCTCAACACTCGCTCGGATGCAGTCGATCTTGGAGTACCCCTCAGCGCGGAGCGTCTGCATGACGGCGTCCCATCGATTGCCGTCGGCCCACATTTCGGCTGCACGCTCGATCGCATCCATCCTCACGACGGGCTCTCGTCCATTCCTACGCGGCCGACTGGATGATGAGCGCCAAGACCTCGCGGTCGATCATCACTCGTTCAGGAATCGTGATCGTGATCGGCGTGGCTTGATCGATCAAGGCCTTGGCATTCACGAGCGTGATCCCGACGAGCTTCTCGTCGACGTCGTAGCGCAGCCCATGTCCCTCCGGGGACTCGTCGAAGTCGACCCCATGCTCCGGATTGCCGGCGTGCAGGTAGAGCACGTCGGCCTTCACGTCGTAGTCGACACGATCAAACGTGGTGGTTCCGATTGTGATGCTCATCGCGATGTCTCCGAACGACCTCTGGTCTCACAGCGTACGACCACCTTGAGCCCACGGATCGTGCAGTTCACCCTACGTGCCGAATGTCGGACGTCGCGGTCGGCGTCGGAGCTTCGTCGGCTTGGTGTCGACAGCCACTTCGTCGAGGATCGCGGCGACCGCCTCCGCGGCCTTGCGGTCGGCACCGGCGATCGCGTGGCCGTAGACATCGAGGGTCATGCGCGCGCTGGCGTGGCCGACGCGCTCGGCAACGTCACGAACCGGAAGACCGGCGCCGAGGGCCTGTGTGACGTGCCAGTGGCGCAGGTCATGGAGACGCGCCTGGACCTTCAAGCGGCGGGCGATCCGTCGGAACCGCTCGGACAGCATGCTCGGGTGCAGCGGTTCCGTTCCGGCGGGGTGCTCGGAGCACACGTAGGCCTCGTCGACGAGCGCGACGCCGATTGCCAGCGCGAGCTCGGCCTGCGCGGTGCGACGGGAGCGCAGCATCGCCAGCGTCTCGTCGTCGAGAGAAACCCGACGCACCTGATGCGTCTTCGGGTCCTTGGCGGTGAGTCGGTGGTCGAGCTCGACGATCGAGCGGCGGATCACGAGGCTGGCGGCGTCGAGGTCGATGTCGGACCAACGGATGCCGCACACTTCGCCGCGCCGCGCCCCGGTGAGCGCGGCGAGTCGGATCGCCAGCGCAGTTGGCGCGCCATCCGCCTCAGCCTCGGCGAGGATTCGGGCAACCTGCGCCGGTGTCGGCGGCACCATCTCCCGCCGCACGATCTTGGGCGGGGTGGCCAGCGCGGCGGGGTTGTCCTTGATCCAGCCCCACCGCTGCGCCTGCACGAGCGCACGGCGGATCACCGCGTGCACCTGGCGCACCGTGGCGGGCGCGAGGGGGCGGCCGCCTTTTCCACCGGACTCGCGCAGCTGTCGGTAGAGGCGGTCGAGCATCGCCGTCGTGAGCTTGTCGACGCGCACCCGGCCGATGGCCGGCACGATGTTGCGGGCGATGTAGAGCCGGTAGCCGTGCGCGGTGTGCGGCGAGAGATCGGGCGCGGCGTGCTCCATCCAGCGGTCAAGCAGCTCGGCGACCGTGATACGGATGTCGCGGTGTTCCCCGGCGCCGACCTCGAGCAGCAGCCTCGCCTCGAGCTCGCGGGCTTCCTTGGACGGGCGCTTCTGACCGGGCAGCGCGCGTACCGAGGCGCGCACGCGCCGCTCGCGGCCGGTGTCGGGGTCAGCGCCCGCGTAGACCGTCACCTGCCAGCGGTTGCCATGGCGGCGGATCACGGTGACACCGACCACTCGGTGCCAAACCGGTGACAAACGCGATTCGCGCCGCCGTCAGAAGTCCGAGATCGTTGTGGGAGTAGTGGGGCCGGAAGGGATCGAACCTTCGACCGAGGGATTATGAGTCCCCTGCTCTGACCACTGAGCTACGGCCCCGCTGCATCGTATGCAGCGTCAGACGCGCAGGACCTCGTGTTCGGTGCTGTAGAACGCGCCGGGTTGGGGACCGCCCGAGATGACGTGCAGCCGTCTGCCAACGCCGATCACCGCGAGGCCGTGGCGCGGGACGCGGAGATCCGCGACGTGGACCCAGGTGCCGTCCTGCAGGCACTCGATCGACGGGATCGTGCCCGCGGCTTCCTCGCCGCCAGCGGCGCACGGCACGCCGCCCGCGGCCGACGCAGCGTTGCCGCCGCGGGAGAACTGGAGGTCCGGCGCGGGTTCCCACTCGCCGCCGACGCCCCGACGCGTCACGACGAGCATCTCGACAGACGTCTGGTTCTGCGGGTTCCGTCCGCCGATGGCGTAGACGTGCTGCCCGACGACCGCCGAGCCAAGGTGCTCACGAGGGATCGCGAGATCGGGGCCGGGTATCCACTTGTCAGCTTCAGGATCGTAGAGCTCGGTCGAGCGCAGCACACCGGACGTATCGATACCACCGATCGCGAGGAGTCGACCCTTCACCGCGACGGCGCTGAGCGCGCCGCGGGGTGTGGTCATGTCAGCGACGCGCGCCCACTGCGATACGGGACTGTCGAGCCGCCACACTTCGGCGGTCGGCGTCGACAGCGTCGTCGTGTAGCCACCAACGAGGTAGAGCGCGCCGTCGAGCACGACGATCGGCGCATGGTCGCGTAAGCCCGGGAGATCGGGACCCTCGGACCAGGTCTCGGTGCGCAGGTCGTACAAGAAGAGATCGCTCGTCGCGTTGTAGCCCGCACCCCCGCTTTGGATCAGCCCGCCACTCACGGCGAGGTATCGACCCCAGCGCGCGCCGCCGACCTCGGTGCGGCCTGGCTTCGGCAACGGCGCCGCGTCGGTCGTCTCCACCAGCCCGGCACTTGCGGTCGGTACGAAGAGCGCCAGCAGGGCGAAACCCGCGACGAGACCGAACGGCAGACACCGACGCATGCGAAGGATGCGCTACGCCTCTCCGAGGAAGTCGCGCAGGCGCTGTGAGCGAGTGGGGTGCTTGAGCTTCGAGATCGTCTTCGACTCGATCTGGCGGATCCGCTCCCTGGTGACGCCGAACTCCTTGCCAACCTCTTCGAGCGTGCGGACCTGACCATCGTCGAGCCCGAAGCGCAGTCGCATCACCTGCTGCTCGCGCGGGTTGAGCTCGTTGAGCGCCATCTCGATCTCTTCCTTCAGCCGCTCGCGCTCGGCGGCTGAGTCGGGTGACACCGCGCTCTCGTCGGCGACGAAGTCACCGAGGTAGCTGTCGTCCTCCTCGCCGACGGGCGTCTCGAGCGACAGCGGCTCTTGAGAGATGCGCTGGATCTCGCGCACCTTGTCGGGAGTCATGTCGACCTTGCGCGCGACCTCTTCGACGGTCGGCTCGCGTCCGAGCTCTTGGAGCATGGCCCGCTGGACGCGCAAGACCTTGTTCATCGTCTCGACCATGTGCACCGGGATGCGGATCGTGCGGGCCTGGTCGGCGATCGCCCGGGTGATCGCCTGGCGGATCCACCACGTGGCGTACGTGGAGAACTTGAAGCCCTTCGAATAGTCGAACTTCTCGACCGCCCGGATGAGCCCGAGGTTGCCCTCCTGCACCAGGTCGAGCAGCGCCATGCCCCGGCCCACGTACCGCTTGGCGATCGACACCACCAGCCGGAGGTTGGCCTCGGTGAGCTGGCGCTTGGCGAGCGCGCCGTCCTCCACGATGGCCTGCTCGTTGGCCAGCTGCTCGGCGCTCATCCCCTGGTCAGCCTGGGCCTCGAGCCGCTCGGCCGCCTGCATGCCCGCCTCCAGGCGCTTCGCGAGCGTGACCTCCTGCTCGGCGGTGAGCAACGAGACCTTGCCGATCTCCTTGAGGTACATGCGGACGGGGTCGAAGCTGCTCGACTCGCCTCGGTCACGTGGACCCTGGGGCCCGTCGAGACGCTCGGCCGCGCTGCGGCGCACCCGGGGTCGCGTCGCCGCGGCGTCGCCCGGTCGGACGGCGGTGCTGCGACCACCTTCACCGTGACGGGCGCGACCGCCGTCGCCCGACTCACCTTCTCGTTGCGCGTCCTCGCGCTGGAGCTCTTCGACGATCTCGTCGACCACTTCGATGTCACGAGCACGGAAGCGGTCGTAGATCGCAGCGAGCTCCGCCGTCTCGGGCTCGAGTGTGTGCAACGCGGTGAAGATCTCTGCTGACGTGACGAAACCGCGGCTTGCGACGCGCGTTATCAGTGCTTCAATCGCTGGGTTCTCATCGGATCCCGTGGCCGCGATGTCGGGTTCCGTCAAACGCTCTGCTCCACCACCTCGGGCGCGGATGCTCGCGCCGCTTCGACGACCCACCCTACCAAGCGCTCTGCCACGACCCGCGCGCTCTCCCAGTCGCCGACCTCGCGGTCGTGCGCGAGCGCGTCGAGGTCGGCTTTGATCAGACTTGCCCGGTCGTCACCATCGCGACGTAGCTGCTCGAGCAGCTGCTGCGCGGCCGGCCACACCGTGTTCACCATGAGTCGCGATCGCATCACGGGGCGTTCGTCGTCAGCAGCTGGCTCCTCGACCGCGAGTCGCTCGAGCAGCTCACGTACGGGACCTTGCGCTGACGCGAGCGCCTCGTGGAAGTCATGTGTGGACACGAGCAGCTCGTACGCCTCGCGTGCGGTGGGATCGAGCAGCAGCGGTTCGTCGAGCCAGTCGGCCACGACCTCGGGCTCGTGGATGACCCAACGCAGGAGATCAACCTCGCGACGATCGACGACCGGCGCGCTCGGTGGCAGCGTTGCATCGGCGTCATCGGGCGGCGGGCCGGCGTCTCGTGCGGGCCGACTGTCACGCGGTCGGTCTTTCGCGCGCGCAACCTCACCACGGAGTGTGTCGGCATCGATCTCGAGTCGCCCGGCCAGCTCCATCACATACTGGTCGCGCACGAGCTCGCTCGGGTGCTCGGCGACGATCGCCGCCGCGATCCCAGCGGCGCGTCCGCGCCCCTCGTGCGTCGACAGGTCGGCGGCGGCCAGCGCGCGATCGAGCCGGAAGCGCAGGAACGGTTGCGCCTGCTCGAGCGAGACCAACAGTCTCGGTCGGTCTTGGGTCCAGAGGTCGCCGGGATCCTGCCCCGGGGGCAGGTCGGCCACCCGTACCGAGAGGTCGTAGGTCTGCTCCCAGCGGTACCACTGCCCGGCCGCGCCCTGCCCTGCGGAGTCGGAGTCGTAGGCCAGGGTGATGTTTCGGGTGAGGTTCTTCAGCGCCCGCACATGGTCATCGGCCAAGGCGGTACCGCAGGTCGCAATGGCATTGGGCGCACCGGCGAGCGCGTACGCCATCACGTCGGTGTAGCCCTCGCAGATCACCACGTCGCCGCGGGCCACGATCGCCTCTTTGGCCCAATGCAATCCGTAGAGCAATCGAGACTTCTGGTACACGACCGAGTCGGGCGAGTTCTTGTACTTCGGTCCGTCGTCGGTGAGCGAGCGGCCGCCGAAGCCGACCGGTTCACCGCGCACGTCGTGGATCGGGAACAGCAGTCGACCGCGGAACTGGTCTTGGAGTCGGTTGGCCTTGTTCACGAAGGCGAGACCGGCGCCGATGATGTCTTCGCGCGAGAACTTCTTCTCCTGTTGGAGCCACCGGCTCAACGCGTCCCACCCATCCGGCGCCCACCCCAGCAGGAACTGGCGCGCCGCGTCGCCGTCGAAGCCGCGGCTGCGCAGGTACTTCCGGGCTTGCCCACCTTGCGGGTCATCGAGCAAGAGACGGTGAGAGAAGTCGATCGCCGCGCCGACCGCTTCACTCAACCGACCCTTTCGCGACCGGTCCTTGGCCTGGCTGCGGTCGTCGTAGCGCAGCTGGACGCCGGCGCGCTGCGCGAGCCGCTCGACCGCGTCCACGAAGTCGAGGTGCTCGGTCTCGCGCACCCAGGTGATCGCGTCACCCGACTTTCCGCAACCGAAACATTTGAAGATGCCCATCGTCGGGTTCACACCGAACGACGGGGTCTTCTCTTGGTGGAACGGGCACAAGCCTTGGTAGCGCTGCCCTACCCGCTTCAGCGTGACCTGCTCGCCGATGAGCGAGACGAGGTCGGTCGAGTCACGAACCCGAGCGATGTCCTCGTCGACGATCCCCATCGCGGCTCAGGCTACGTGGCGCGCGACGTCACACGAGCCAGCGACCATCGCGCATGAGGGTCCGGCCGTCGATCTCGTCGGTCTCCCTCCAGGCCTGCACGCGCTGCGGGCGAAGTCGCAGGTAGACCCACTCCCCGTCGTTCCACGCCGGGTCCCAACCGCAGTGATCGAGGAAGCCGGTGCGGACCACTTCGGGTGCATCGGCCAGCGGCACCAGCTCGATCGGCCCGTCGATCATGACGACGTCGCGGGTGGTCCCGACCGCGATCCTCGCCCGACCCGACGCCGCCGCGTTGCGGGCGGTCGGTGCGGTCGCGGTGGTCGTCACCGTGACGGTCTCGCCGTCCCACCAGAGGCTGAGCGGCACGAGGTGCGCCTGTCCGGTGGGATCCGCAGTCGCGACCCACACGTCCTTCTCGCTCGCGAGCGTCGCGAGCGTGTCGGCCTTTCGCGCCTCCGACGAGCGAGGTGTCAACGCCTCAGACCCCGCGGGGCAGGTCGTCGGGACGCCAGCCGAGGAGCTCGACGCCGAGTCCGAGGGCGAAACGGTCGGTCATGCCGCTCACGTAGTGCACGGCGAGGGCCGCGGCCTCGGGCGACGCGGGCTCGACGGTCAAACCCTCCGGCTCGGGCAGGCGGCGGGGCGCATCGGCGAAGTGGTCGACGAGACCCTGGAGCAGGCGCACCACCCGCTCAGCCTGGCGGCGTGCCGCGGGGCGTAGGTAGATGCGCTCGAAGTTGAAGTCGCGAAAGCGCGCGAGCGCGTCGGCGGCGGGCTCGGTCATGCCGACGTGGCCGGTGCGGTCGATCGCGTCGAGGGCCGCAAGCACGAACGCTCCAACCTGGTCGGAGCGCCGGGAACCGACGACCTGGCGAACCTCGGCGGGGAGATCTTCGGGCTCCAGGATGCCGGCACGAACCGCGTCTTCGAAGTCGTGGCAGACATAAGCGATGCGGTCGGCCCACGCCACGACCTCACCTTCGGGCGTGGCCGGCGCGGGCCGGCGCCACGAGTGGTTGCGCACACCGTCGAGCGTGGGCGCGCACAGGTTGAGCTCGGCGAGCGTCACGTCGGCCCCATAGACCGCGTGGTCGTAGCCGGTGCCAGGAAGATACGGAGAGAACGCGCCTTCTGACGCGTGGCCGGCGGGGCCGTGCCCACAGTCGTGCGCGAGCGCGATTGCTTCGGTGAGCGGGAGACAGAGGTTGGCGGCGCGGGCGATGCCCACCGCGACCTGCGCCACCTCTACCGCGTGCGTGAGTCGGGTGCGGAGATGATCGTCGGCCGGCGCGATGAACACCTGACACTTGCCGGCGAGGCGTCGCCACGGCCGCGAGTGCTTGATGCGGTCGAGGTCGCGCTCGAAGCAGAGCCGGTACGGGTCGGGCTCCTCGGCGCGGGCGCGCTCCCCCGCCCCGATCGGGCGGGTGGCGCCGGGAGCGAGAGTGGCGGCGAGCTCGATCTCGCGCTCCTCCCGCGACTTGAGCGGCCCGCCAACGAAGGCGTGCGAACCGGCATGGGCCCGCTGAACGGTCAGTTCGGGAAGAAGGGCGGTCTCGAGGTCCATAGGCCGAGGGTACCGGCGGGGTGTGACACCGGAGGCAGGCGGGACAGGCCTGCCTCCCCCCGCCCTACTCAGCAGTTGCCCCGGGACCGTCGGCGCCGAGCACCGCATGCGCCGCGGCGAGTCGGGCGATCGGCACGCGATACGGGGAGCACGACACGTAGTCGAGGCCAACCTCGTGGCAGAACTGCACCGACGCTGGATCGCCACCGTGCTCGCCGCAGATGCCGAGCTTGAGGTCGGCGCGTGCGCCCCGACCAAGCTCGATCGCGCTGCGCATCAGCTGGCCGACACCGCCGATGTCGAGCGTCTCGAAGGGGTTGGCGACGAGGAGCCCCAGCTCCAGGTACTGCGACATGAAGCGACCTTCGACGTCATCGCGCGAGAAGCCGAACACCATCTGGGTGAGGTCGTTCGTGCCGAACGAGAAGAACTCGGAGACGCTGGCGATCTCGTCGGCTACGAGACACGCGCGGGGTGTCTCCACCATGGTGCCGACGAGGTAGTCGTTGTACCCGAGCTCCTCGGCGACCTCGCGCACCCAGCTCACCGCGAGCGACAGCTCGGGCTCCGACACAGAGAGTGGGATCATGATCTCGACCTGCGGGTCGCCACCCGCGGCCTTTCGTTCGGCCGCGGCCTCGAGCAACGCCCGCACCTGCGTGCGGTAGAGCCCGGGCTTGAGCACACCGAGTCGCACGCCGCGCGTGCCGAGCATCGGGTTCGCCTCACGCCACTGATGGGCGGCGTGGAGCAGCACGCGACCCTTCTCGTCGAGCTCGCCGCGGGCGTCGCTCACGATGAGCTCTTCGATGTCGGGCAGGAACTCGTGCAGCGGCGGGTCGAGAAGACGGACCGTGACCGGCAGTCCATCCATCGCCTCGAGAATCCCGACGAAGTCGAGACGCTGCTGCTCACCGAGCTCACGCAGGACTTGCTCCTCCTCGGCCTCCTCTGAAGCCAGGATGAACCGCTGCACGAGCGGCAGGCGGTCACCGAGGAACATGTGCTCCGTGCGACACAGGCCGATCCCTTCGGCGCCGTAACGGCGCGCCACCTCGGCATCGTGCGGCAGGTCGGCGTTCGTACGCACCCGCAGCCGGCGAAACTCGTCGGCCCACCCGAGGATCGTGTCGAAGGG